>NZ_JBFAET010000048.1:0-54114 GCF_040642095.1 Streptomyces sp. NPDC020362 | reverse complement strand
GGGGCGACGGCCTCCTCGGCCCAGAAGCCGGTCGGGTGCTTGGTGCCGTCCGCCAGCGTCCAGTGGTCGGCGCCGGTCATCACAAAAAGGATCTTCGACAAGGTGCGGTCTCCGAGAGCCGGGGGCGCTCTGACGTTGCGTACTCAAGACGTCAGAACTCTGATACTCGAAAACTAAAGGTCCTGAACCATCCGCGCCAATGAATGCATCGATACCAGGCATCGAGGAACCGATGCCCTGCACGAGGACAGATGCCAGGTGGTGCCATGCTTACCTCGTAGGCTCGACGGCGTGAGCGATCAGGACAGTCAAGGGTTCGGTCCGTTGGACCTGAACCTGCTGCGCACCTTTCTCGCCGTGCACCGCCTGGGGTCCTTCACCGCCGCGGCACGACGGCTGGGCCTGTCGCAGTCCACCGTGACCACGCAGATCCGGGCACTGGAGAACCGGCTCGGCCGCGAACTGTTCGAGCGCCGGGCGCACGGCGTAACCCCGCTGCCCCACGCGGACCAGCTCGCCACGCAGCTGTCGGTACCCCTCGATCAACTGGCCGCAATTACAGGCGAGGAATCCAGCAGCACCGTGGCGCCGGTGCATCTGGCAGGACCCGCAGAGTTCATGGGCGTCGTCGGTCTCAAGGTGCTGGCCCCGCTGGTGACGCAGGGTGTCCGGCTGCGGGTGGCCATCGGACTGACCGAACCGCTGCTCGAAGAACTCCGGGCGGGTCGCCATGACCTAGTCGTCGCCACCCGTCGGCCCCGTGGCCGCACACTGCACGCCGATCTCTTCGCCGACGAGGAATTCGTCCTGGTCGCCGCTCCTGCATGGGCCGAACAGCTCACGGGGCAAGACCTGCCCACTGCCCTGGAGAGCCTTCCGCTGATCGCCTACGCCGAGGACCTGCCGATCGCCCGCCGCTACTGGCGCCACGTCTTCAACCGCCGCCTGCATGTCCAGGCCGCGATCACCGTCCCGGACCTGCGTGGCGTTCTCACCACCGTCACCGCCGGTGCCGGCTGGAGCGTCCTGCCCAGCTATCTGTGCCGCGCCGAACTCGCCTCCGGCGCCCTCCGGCTGCTCCACCAGCCGGAGGATCCCCCGATCAACACGGCCTACCTCGTCCAACGCCCGGGCAGCTCCACCAACCCCCACGTGACACTCGTCCGCGAGGTCCTCCTGACCACCGCGAAGACCTGGTGAAGCCCCCCGGCGCCCCGGGGGCGCGGTGGGGTCCGCGGATCATCAGTTCCAGTACGAGTTGCACGGGGCCTGGGTGTTCGTGGCTCACGGCGCCTACGACCCGGCCTCGATCACGCTGCTGGCGGATGGGCTGAAGGCGGCTGCCGAGACGCACCACAGGATGGTGGTGGATGCCGCCGCCCCCATCTTCGCGGATAGGACGTTCTTGAACCTGCTTCTCGGCGTCCACCACACGACGGACCTGAGGGTGGTCGCGCCCCCGCCTCCGCTGCGGTGCCTCCCGGAACTCACCGGCGTCGACACGGTCCTCCAGGCCCGGGCGGATGTGGAAGACGACATCGAATCCTGACCCCGTGCCATCGAAGCTTGATCACGACCGGTGTCCTACCAGCCCATGTTCTTGGCAACCTCTCCCTGGGCCGTGGCGATCTCTTCCGCAGTGGAACCCGTGATGTCTACATCACATGCCCACTCAAATCGCGCAAGCAGGTCTGTGAGCGCCTGCTTCTGAGCCGGATGCGTAATCGGTACAGCGTTCAGGTCGGTGCTCATCAGCCAGTCGAACAGCACGACGGCATCGGAGCGCCAGAGACGCACAGTGACGGTCGGCACGGATTCCCGTGAGTCTTCAGCATGCACAAGGAAACATCGTGCCAGGTCAGGCCGATGGTGGGTCGGCTGCTCCCCATGATGCATACCTTCGCGCAATCTTCGGTGACACGAACGCGCGTCCGTGAACGTCCCATGGCGCGCACTTGAGGTGCGGTGACACAGGGCAGTGGCCTACGTCGGATCTGCGGGTGGAGCGACCGGCACAGAATCAAACGCGTGCCCGATCCGTCCTCGGTCGAGCGCCACACCAAGGGGTGTCCCGTAACTGATCCTTGGCACGAGGGTGGTTGGTCGGCATTGGATCCTGGGTCCCACCGGTGGGCTACGCCGCCGGGGTGCGTCGTTCTCTCGGCCGTCCGGTTTGATCACCTGATGTTGGTCGGCAGGCTGGCGTCGGGAAACGCGGCGAGGGCCGTGGACGCGGCCTGGTCCGGAACTGCGAGCAACCCCTTGGAGGCATCGACGCCGGGTCATCCCCTGCGACCGCACGACACAGCAGCGGCTAGCAGGGGCCGTCCCCCCCCGACAACATGCGGATCCACACCGGTGAATGAGCAAGAGAGTCCCCCTGTTATGGTGCGCCGATGTCATCGATCAAGCAGTTCCAAGTCACCTTCGACTGCGCAGAACCCGGGCGACTCGCCGGTTTTTGGTGCGAGGTGTTGGGGTACGTCGTACCGCCGGTCCCGACGGGGTTTGCCACTTGGGAGGACTACCATCGCTCGCTGCCGCCTGAGGATCAGGTCACCTACTTCGCATGCAGTGATCCCTCGGGTGCGGGCCCGCGCCTGCTCTTCCAGCGCGTTCCCGAAGGGAAGATCGTCAAGAATCGGGTGCATCTTTGCGTGCGGGCCGGCACCGGACTCGTGGGTGATGAGCGCCTCGCCACACTGGAGGCCGAATGCGCACGGCTGGTCGCGCTCGGTGCGGTGCACGTGCGAACGCTGCTTGCCGATGACGACAACGAGTCGTGCATCGTGATGCAGGACATCGAGGGCAACGAGTTCTGTCTCGACTGAGCATCCTCCGCGACGGCGAGATCGAGGGAGCCGTCTCCCTCGGGCTTTTCTTCAAAATGGTCTCGTGTGGGGCGGAAGCCATCCTGTGAGGGCGAGGTTGTGGAGTCGGGCGATGCCGAGCATCGCGGTGTGAATGCCCTCGCCCTTCAGGCGGCAGTCGCGAAGGACCTTCCAGGTCTTCATCCGCGCGAAGACGTGCTCGACGCGGGCCCGGACCTTGCGGTGGGAGGTGTTGTGCTCCTCCTTCCACGCAGGCAGTTCGGTCTGGCCGCGTTCGCGGCGGTGCGGGATGACCAGGGCGGTGCTCCGGTGGCCGCCGTCCGCGATGACCGTGGTCCGGCTGACGGAGGCCTTCGCGCGGACAGTTCCCACGCCTTGCAGTCGTTGCGGTTGCCGGTGACCGGCCGGCCGACGGCAACGACGAAGGATTGTCCCGCAACGGTGAGGGCTGCCCGACGCACGACCGGCCGGACGAGGGCCGTGCTGTTCAACGCGATGTCTTCGCCTGGAACCACGAGGACGACAGCCGAACCTGGGTTGCTCCGAGCCTGGCCAAGTACCTCGAATGGTGACTGACCGGGCGCATCGCCTTGTAGCGCCATCTCTCTCAGGGCCCGCCAGGTCACGGTGACATGATCTCGGCGTGGCCGGAGTGATCACTGCGTCGGAGCCTTCGAAGCCGACGAGGCCGTCTTCGGGCGTCCGGGCAGTGCCGCGGGTCGGCCTCGACGGCGCCCCGGCTACTCTTCGCCCGGCTCGTACGCATCCAGTTCGCTGCGGAGTGTCTGACCCGGCTCAAGCCGTTCGTAGGGCTCGGGCAGGATCAGGCGCAGGCTGCCGAGGGGGTCGACGATGGGCCGGGCGTCGTAGTCGATGCCGTCCTCGTCCTCGTAGTCGTCGAGCTGCTCCCACGGGGGGATGACGAACGGGTACGACTTCCATCGGTGGTGGCCCTTGGCGCCCGGGTGCACCTGCCACTGGGTTCCCCGGCAGCGGTTGTGGACCTCTCCGAGGTACCAGGCCGCGACCTGCAAGAAGGCCTCGTCGTCCTGGGCGTTGAAGTCGTCCTCCCGTCGGAACCGTGCCCGTACGACGGCTTCCAGCCGGTCCAGGGACTGGGGGGAGAAGTCCCATTGGCCTTCGTTCTCGCGCACCCACTCGGCGAACCGTGACTGCTGCTCGCGCAGCCACAGGGGCAGTACCTCGTTCTCCGAGCGCAGCACGTCCAGTTCCCGTGCTTCGCGAATGTCCTTCGCGCTCCAGTTCCCGCGACTCATGCACACCACCGTAACGCCCAATGCTCAGGTCTCACCCTGGTAACGATCGTGTGGTGGTTGTGAGTTGAACGGCGACGACACAGCAAATCCACAGGAACAACGAACAGTTGAACGCCTAACTTGAGGGCAACTCGCCGGCATCACACGACGACGGGGGCCCTGGTGCCCGGTGAGGACGACCACCCCATGGGCCCTCAACGGGGACACATCCGTGACACCACGCATATCGCGCGCCTCCTGGCGCCCCATCAGCACAAGAGTTCTGGCCGTCGCGTTCGCCACCGCGGTTGCGCTGACCGGCCTGCCCTCCCTGACCCACACGGCGGAGGCGGCGGGCCCGCTCAAGCCCGGCCAGCGCTGCGACGAGTTGCATGGCCTGACGGGCGAGAACATCCCGGTCGGCGGCCTGCCGCGTTATGACGCCTCCCGCGAGAAGCGGCTGTGGGACTCCTACGAGTACGTCAACCCCGGCATGGCGTTCGACGGCCTCAACCCCACCGACGCCGAGGTGAAGGCGGCCGGGACGAACTACAAGCAGTACTCCCACAACGACCCGCGCCGCATCTACGCCCGCTTCAACAACCAGAAGAAATGGAAGAACTTCCGCAACTACCTGGTCAAGCAGTACATCCCCAACCAGGGCAACGACCCGCGCGGTGACGCTTTCGAGCAGAAGGTCGTCAAGGACATGGGCCTGGTCGGGCCCGACTGGATCTGCCAGAAGGAGGTGTACTTCAAGGACCCTCAGACCGGTAAGCGGTACAAGCGGGTCCTGGACGCCTACAACAAGAAGACCCGCGAGATCGTCGAGATCAAGGCCAACGGCAAGCCGAACCGCACGCAGGTGCCCGCCGACAAGGCATGGGCCAAGAACCCCGGCTGGAAGTCCTACAAGTACACGATGGTCTTCGGCGAGGACCAAGCGGGCGAGGGCCGCAACTTCATCCGGGCCATGAAGAGGCTCGCCGGCCCGGACCGCGTCCGCGAGTACAACTTCCACTCCGACCAAGTGCCCCGCGCTCCCAAGTGGGCCGAGAAGGGCCCCTACCGCGCCAACTACCCGTACATGAGTACCGGCAACGGCGTGAACAGCGGCTCCAGGGGCGGCGGAAACAACATCATCAGCCAGTCCCCGAACACCCCGAAGGAGTGGAAGGAGCAGCAGGGCATCATCCGGTCCGTCGACCGCAACGGCAACTTCCCCAAAGGCCCCGGCGGCGTCGACTTCACCACCCTCGACCTCTCCTACGTCGGAACGCCCGTCAAGGGCCAGGGCCTGAACTACGCCTTCACCGCCAAGAAGGTCCCCGACGAGGAAGCCGGCGGATGGGGCGCCCAGCCCAAGGCGCAGCTCATCTCCGACGCGTTCTTCACCTGGCTCGCCCTCACCCCGGACAAGTTCTGGGTGAACCTCAACCCGGACCAGCCCGACCGCGTCATGGACAGCAAGTTCGCCTCCACCGACGCAGGCCGCGTGCTCCTGGAAGCCGACCTCCGGATGAAGCACGACTTCTTCAAGGCCATGGACCCGCAGACCGCCCTCGGCAAGCGGTTCTGGGCGGCCCTCCCCAGGGTCAACGGCCGCCCGTGCTTCACCGGCATCCGTAACTGGATCGAGCCGAAGACCGCCAAGGTCCGCGAACAGGACGGCGGCCTCTACATCCTCGACACCCCGCTCCGCCTGAAGTCGACTCCGCAGGACTTCGCCACCCAGCCCGGCGGCGAAGCCATCTGCAACCCCACCAAGGCCGAACGCCAGCAGGCACAAGCGGTGATCGACCGGATGATCGTCCCCGACGTCGAGAAGACCATCAACACCGCACCCCAGTACGCCGACCTGCGCCGCGTCTACACCGCCCGCGTCGCCGCCGAGTGGATCCGCCAGCAGGACGCCCGGCACCCCACCGACTACCACAGCATCATCAACAGCAACGACGTGAAGCGGTGGCCGCTGCGCGCTCCCAACCAGCACTGGGACAAGGACGCGCTCTTCCGTAAGTACCGGGAGATCTTCACCAAGGGTGAGTTCAAGTACAACGTCGACACCGACCAAGGCGTCATGATCTACATCGTCGGCGGCGTCGACTTCTCCAAGCAGCCCAAGCGCAACATCCCCAAGGCCGTCTTCCAGACCCAGCACCACTACGCCCCGCGCACCGCGAAGATCGCCGTGGACGCCATGACCGACGACGCCGACAACGAGACCGCAGTGATGCTGGGCGGCAACAGCGACGGCAAGTCCGCCGACGGCACCACGCCGACGCCGGCACCGACGCACACCGGCAGGCCGACCACCCCGGCCAGCACCCCACCGGCCGGCCACGAGCCCAGCCACACACCCACCGGCTCGGCTCCCGGCCATGACCAGCCGTCCACCCCGCCCGGCAGGAACGACAACGACGGTGGGGGCCTTGCCGACACCGGAGCCCAGGTCGGCCTCGTCGCCGCCGTCGCCGCCGTCCTCCTGGCCGCCGGCTTCCTCCTCTTCCGCGCCAAGCGCCGCCGCCCCCAGGACTAACCCGACCGGCAACGCAGCATGACAACGGCCCCCGCCCCCGTCCGCCTGTACGGACAGGCGGGGGCCATTCTGCGTGCACCACACCGTCTCCGACCCGGCGGGGCGTTGCAGCGGGTTGGGTTCCAACGTCGTATTGCCCTGCTCAGGCCGGACGGCAAGGCGTCGCGGGCGGCCTTCAACCAAGCTTCCGTCAGGGGGCACCCGCCGCTTCGCGCTCATGGGTTCGGGCGGGCAGTCGTGGCTGGTGCAGGGATGCCGAACAGCGGGAGGCCGTGGCGGGTGCGGAAGCGGCGGGTGTAGGCGGCGGTGACCACGGCGGCCAGGGCGAGCAGCACCAGGGACTGGAGGCGGGTGAGCAGCGGCACCGTGTCGGCGGGCAGCGTGAGGGCGGCGAGCGTGCCGATTCCGCCGTCGAGGAGTTGTTCGGCGCCCCACACCAGAGTGAGGACGCGCAGTCCCTGGCGGAAGTCGGAGGAGTCCTGCCACGCCCTGCTGCGCGCCCGGGCTGCTGCTCCCCGGTGCAGTCGCTGGCCGAGCTGGAAGGCCAGCGGTCTGCGGGTGAATCCCGTGCTGAGCACCCAGCCGCCGACCACGAGGGACAGCACGGCGTCCTTGTACAGGAGCACGCGTGTACTGCCGCCCATCAGGGCCGCCAGCGCGGCTACGGCCAGCAGGAGGGTGAAGAACAGATCGACGCCGTCGATCCGGCGCTGCCGTACGGCGGTGGACAGCAGGTGCAGGGCAGGTGGCGCGCTGCTCAGGAGCATCGCCGGTGCCTGGCCGGCGCCCAGGGCGCGGGCCGCGTAGTAGACGATCAGCGGGAGGAGGATGTCGGCGGCGAGCAGCGGGCCATAGACCTTCCCGGCCGCCTTCCCGGCCGTGCCCGAGTGCCGTGCGGCATTCGTGTCCGTCATCGGTGTACCTCCTCGCTCCGGTGCGGGTGCCGGGTCTGAGTGGCGTGGCCACGGCTGCGCCCGGCTGCCTGAGCTGCGACCGGACGGTCCCGGCCTGCGAAGAACGTTAGGTGCGGGGTGGGGCCCGGCGGATCGGAGCAGGGGTGGAGGGCTGGGTGGAAAACGGGTGGAGAGCGCGGGACCGCGCTCTCCACCGGCTGCACCTCACCTCAGGGTGGAGACGACAGGAAGCCCCCTCCCGGTCGCCGGCCCCAGGGCCGCCAATGGTGCGCAACGAGCCGGGCCAAGCGGCAGCGCAGCAGAGACAAGGCCGGGCAGTGGACGGCAGCTGGCGCGGCACGGGCGGCGCACCGCCTGCGGGACGGGACACAGAGGTGTCCGGTCCGCAGTCCTTGGGCGCAGATGACGCTGGCCTCCACCAGGGACAATGCTGTCTCCGAACGGCGCGGCGCGCTGCTCCACAGCGATCTCGCGGACATGGCGGACCGGCCCGAGGGCTCGGAGTGGAGATGCGGCGTTGTCGATGACATCGGGCAAGCAGGGCTGCCGGACGCGTGCCCGGTCCCCGGCGGCCTCGCTCCCCGGACGTGTCTGGGAGGTTCCGTACCTCACGGCTGACGGCGACACCTGGTACAGCCATGTCAGCGACCGCGGTACCTTCGCCGCCTGGCTCCAGCACCCCGACATCGATGTGTACGAACAGTCCGGACACGGCCGACGGGGGCGTCGCCTCGACCTCTTGGGCCGCGACGGTTCGAATCCGTCCTCGCCCGACGAGCGTGTGCCGTCAGCCGCCGCTGGGGGGTTTGGGGAGTGCGCGGTGGGCGTACCAGGCTTCGAGAGCCTGGGCGCGGGTGCCGGCCGGGTTCTGGCGGTGCCAGGCACTGGTGAAGCGGTTGAACTCGAACTGTTCCCCGATCTCGCGGGGCCGGGCCGCGTCCGGGCGGGTGGCGTGCCAGTGGGCAACCGCGTTGGCCAGGGTCCGGCCAGGATTCTGAGCGATGAAGTCGCGCATGAAGGCGTCGAAGTGGAAGCCGGGGCCGATCGCCTCGAGGAAGTACTTCCGCAGGACCTGGCTGCACCGCTGGCCGGCCGGGATCACGGTGTCGCCGTCGACGGGCTCGGCCAACTGCGCGGTCGCCGGGCGACGGAGGGCCGGGGCGGCCGGCAGCGGCCGGCCGTCCAGCGCCGCGGCGAGCCGGGCGGCGAGCGCTGCCTTGCCGCCGGACCGCGCGACGCCCATCGTGCGGGCGAGACCAGTGAGCTCGTCCAGTGTCCAGTACCAGCGCAGCAGCTCGGCGCCGGTGAGGCCGGCCGTCAGCGGCGGCCTGGACTCGGCGGCTGTCGTACTGGTGTTCCGGTTCTCGTTCATGGCCGTCATTCTGCCGGGCTGCGTCCCATGGGTTTGTCCGTTCTGGTTGTGACTGGGTGGGCCACGCCTGGGGGGTGGGCAGGTCGGGGCGGCCGACCGTCCCGCCACGGCTGGCCTTTCGCGTCCATGCTCACCGAGCGTCGGGGCGAGCGCCTGCCTGTATGGCTCGACGTCGTCGGGCAGGGCGACCTGACACCCTTGCCGCCAGCATCGACCGGGACCCCCTTCGGGGAGCCGCGTCCCGCCCGCCTCGGTGATGGTCCGTGGCCGGTGGCGGGCCTCGCATTGTCAGGACGGGAGATGAGTCATCCTCGATACCTGCGGCGTCTCGGAGTTCGGAGCCAAGTCGGGATCACCCCGCAGGCTGTTTCGGTTGAGGGCCTCTCCCGAATTGCGCAGCCCGGGTACAGCCGCCTCGTGGCCGGCAGGACCGCATGAGGGAGGCGGGGCACCGCCGCCCGGTCGGCGGGACGTGGGGGCGAACGCCCGACGGCCACCACAGAGCCGAGGCTCAAGATCTGCTCAATACCGCGGGATCTCCCCTGACGGCTGGTGCATCCTGCCTGGCAGGACCACGTACACGAGGGGGAACACGTATGAAGACCCTGTTCAGCCGAGCCACGCTTCTCATGCGAGACATCGTTTCCGGCCGTCGGCGTCTCGAGAAGTACGGCGACCCTGAGGCCCATCGTTACCGCCACAACCGTGACGCCAACCTCGCCCACCACTACATCCCGGCACCGCAGATGCCCATGAGCGGATTCGGTGGCATGTAAACGGTGTTCATGGTCAGTCCGGCGAAGAGCTCGCGAGAGACGGCTCGAACCCGGCCACGAGCCTCTTCGTGCCAGATGCCGACGATGCACTGGCTGCTGCGGACCGGGCGGCGTGGATGCTCGGCTACGGGCGCTGGATCGTCCCGTCCTCCGAGATGCGGGCGGCGTGTGAGCCGAAGTCCTCCTCCGACACGTCGGAGACGAGGTCGATCCCATCGCCGCCCGGCTCCGGTGTGCCCGGCTCCACGATCTGGGTCGGGTGCAGGCGCCCGGACACGTAGGTGCCGTCGGCGCGGAGGGTGACGTGCAGGACGCCGCTGGTGGAGAGTGTGCCGCCGAGGCCGAGTACCTTGTAGCCCGAGAAGTTGCCCAGGCTGTAGGCGATCAGCCGGCCCTTGTAGAACTCCATTCCCCGCATCACGTGCGGGCCGCTGCCTACGACGAGGTCGGCGCCGGCGTCGATCACCGCACGGCTGAAGCGGTAGCTGTCGCCGCGGTTCTCGCCGAGGAAGTACTCGGTGCCGGGCTCTACGTGCGTGCGGTCCGAGCCTTCCGCGCCGGCGTGCATCGTGACGATCACGATGTCCGCCATCGTTGCGGCGCGGGCCGTGAGTCGTTTCGCGGCGGGGATGTCCGTGAGGTCGTTGGCCCCTCGGTCGGGAGCGAACCCGATCAGTGCGACCCGGATGCCGTTGACTCGCTGGATGGTGATCTGGCCCAGTCGGCCGGTGAACGGCAGGTTCACCGAGCGCAGAGCGGCGAACGTCTCGCGCCGCCCCTCCGCCCCGAAGTCGTCGACGTGGTTGTTGGCCGTGTTCATCACCGTGAACCCGGCCGCCTTGAGCCAGTGGCTGTAGGACGGAGGAGCCCGGAACGCGAAGCAGTTCGGGCTGTCGCCGTCGCACTTGCTGGAGCCGCCGGTGGTGAGTGTTCCCTCCAGGTTCCCGAGCACCACGCCGCCGGCGAGCAGGTCGTGGACAGAATCGAAGAACGAAGCGCCGTCATCCGGCGGCAGGTCGTCCGGCAGCGAGCCCATCACGACGTCCCCCACGGCGGCGATCCGCACGTTGCCGGTAGGGTGCGGTGCTGCCGGCGCCCCGGACGTCGTGGTCCTGGTCGTCCGTAGGGGGGACTGGGCGGAGCCGACGGACGCTGCGTCCTCGGAGCCGGCCCGGAACACGAACGCCGCAACGACCGCCACGCCGGTCCCGACCAGACTGAGGACGAACGCGCGGTGGCGGTGTACGACCTTCTGCCACTCGCGCTGCTGCTGGGCACGCCGCTCATCGGACCCGATCATCGGCTCATGCTACGAAATAGGTGTCCATCCTTCGCGGAGGCCAGCCACTGGCGTGTTCGTCGGGCATTTGGCCTTCTACATGGACGGCAAGCCGATCCAGCCACCGGATTTGCCGGCAGACAACTGGTACACCGGGCGGGGGCTGGCAGAGGCTCCGGCAGCCGGCTGTGTCATCAGGGGCGCTGGCCGTTCCACCGCCCTGCGGCCGTTCTCGTTGCTCCGGGATCAGCGGCCTCGCGATCTCCCGCAAGCCGTCCGGCGCAATCCAGCTCCACATCCCCCGGCCCGTAACGGGTCAACGTCCGCCTCACCGCAATGGACGCGATCTTAGAAGTCTCGCCCGTCCGCCACGAAGTGGAAGACCTCCTCCTCGAAGGGGCCGTGGTATTCACCGCAGCCCTCGCTGAGATCGACCTCGGTGCTCGGGAGTGCGGTCCGCAGCCGCTCCATCATGCGGTCGGACAGGTAATGGTGGTGCAGGTCCAGACGTTTCAGATGGGTCAGCGGCCGGCCGGAGAGCAGGCTTTCGGCACCCCTGTCGGTAAGTGTTCCCAAGGCCAGGCTGAGCGAGTGCAGCCCGGCCACGACCGGAGCGTCCGCCACGGCTTCCGCGATCTAGTCCTGGATCGCGCTGTTCTCCAGGCCGAGCGACCGCAGCGCAGGCAGTCGCTCCCCGCTGAGGATCGCCGCCAGATCGGCCACATCGGCCACATCGACCTCGCTGTCTTCGACACCGAGCCACAGGTCCAGATGCTCCAGTCCGGGCAGATCGCTGGCCGACACCGCCCGCGCGACGTCGGACGGCAGACCGCAGGACTCGAACCGCAGAATCTTCAGCGCGGCATGGTGAATTGGACGCAGTTCCAACCCATGCTTTCCGCGCACGTCCAGCCGTTCCAACAGTGGGAACCGTTCGAGGACGGGAGTGAGATCGGTCTGCCTGATCGACGTGAAGTCCTGCTCGTCGCCGAGGAGCAACGCCTGCAGCCGCGGGAAGCATTCAGCGGCCTCCAACAAAGGAGTGGCGGCATCGGGGCCGTCAAAGCCCGTGAAGCCCACGGCCAAAGTGGTCACCTGGGAAGTGTCGACGGTCCGCACGAAGCACTCCAGGAGCTCGTGGAGCTCAGGCGGCCCGGAGACTGCTGCGCTGAGATGCCAGGCACCTCGTTGCGTGACGGTACCGGCGCTACTGTCCGGGTCGAACTCCTCCAACGACTGGCCGTGGAAGTCCGTGGTGCGCTGATAACCGGGCATCGATGCTCGTCCTTCCCCCTGAGACCCGGCCTAAGATATCGAGCAGAAGTGCCGGTAATGGCAGTTCCGGGAAAAGGAGAAAGTGCCTCATGTGGCGAGAGCTCGCCTCGGAGTTCCCTGAAGTGGAGCTGCAGGACCCGGCGGCTCCGGATGTCCTGGCCGCGGTCGAGGAGTATCTCGGCCAGCCGCTTCCCGAGTCCTTGCGTGAGCTCCTGACCGAGACCGACGGGATCGACGGCGACTATGGGACGGAGGTGGTCTGGACGGCCGAGAAGGTCCTGGAAGAGAACCGGTCCTTCCGTACCGACGAGCAGTTCCGCAACCTGTACTTGCCGTTCGACGCCCTCATGTTCTTCGGTGACAACGGTGGCGGCGACCGATTTGCCTTCGTGTGTGCACCAGCCCGCGATGAAATCTTCGTATGGGATCACGAAACGGACAGCCGCACCTGGGTTGCATCGTCGCTGGAGAGCTATGTGCGCAGCGCGCTTCGTAGCGACGGCGACGACTGGTACCGCACTGATTGATCGGTGGGGGAGCGATGCTGTCGCCGTAGGTGTGACATCCCGCCCGGCGGAGATGGCACGCTTCGAACGTGCGCGGCCCGTCCGACCTTGAGGCACGCTCGCTGGTCCCCGAGTGGTCCGCCCCGGTGCCGCCGCTTTGCCGCCTGCAGGGTGGAACTCCGTGCAACTCGACTTCCCGGCCGGGAACGGCGAGCCCACCGCGTTCGTCTGCACTCAGCTGGTGGAGCGTGGCCGGACGACGACTGTCCCGTCATGACGTGAGGCGCGCCTGTCAGGGGGCGCCTCCTTGAAAGTGGAACTGAATGCCGCCCCGGGCCCCGACCTGCTGCCCATTTTATTCGCGTTCCGGTGTCTCGGCATCTGCTGCGCGTCTGTCTACGATGCCGGCCGATCCCGACGAAAGGTCCAGCCACTCCGCCGTACCGGCGCTGTCCACCGCTCTTCCTGATCAGTGGTGTCTGCCGCATCCCTGGCGAGGACTTCGCCGAGCAAAACCTCATCGGGGTCAAGTCCGCACCGACCCGCACAGCGGCCTCACTCCCACGCGGTCGACGGGAGCGACAGGGACAGCACTCCCGTTCAAACTCCGCTGCCCTCAAGATGCAGTTGAGCAGTCGGTCCCCTAGCGTGGTCAGCAAGAGTGCGTCCAGGGTGTTCCTGTCCTTGCCGTGGGGCTCGGCGGGCGGTCCCGTCATCGCGAGAATCATCACCCTCTCAGGAGACGTCATGGCCACGGCCCCTGCCTCCAACCGTCCTGTCGCGGTATATCTCCTCGCCGGAATCAGACTCTTCAACGGAGCCGCCGGTCTGCTGGCACCGGAGTTGCTCATCCGGCGGTTCGACCCCGACCGCGATCCGCCCAGCCCGGCAGCGGTCTACGCCTTTCGCCTCTTCGGCATCCGCACGGTCCTGCTCGGCCTCGATCTGCTGACCCACAGCGGCGAGCGGCTGAGGGACGACCTGCGCGACGGCATCCTCATCCACGGCAGTGACACCGCGACAGCGGCCACGCTCGGCATCCACGGGGATGTCCCGCCGCGCACCGCGGTACTGACCACCTTCATCTCGGCCGTCAACACCGCCCTGGCCATCGGCGCCACTGCCTCGCTCGCCAACTCCTCGAAGGACAGGCAGACGTGACGGTGCAACCCGGGGTCGTACCCCCCACCGAGACGGGCTTCGACTACGTCGTCGTCGGCGCAGGCGCGGGTGGCGGGCCGCTGGCGGCCAACCTCGCCGCCGCGGGCATGCGCACCCTGCTCCTGGACGCCGGCGGCGCCGAGGACAACGACAACTACCTGGTGCCCGCATTCCACGCCGACGCCTCCGAGGACCCCGCGCAGTGCTGGAACTACTTCGTACGGCACTACGCCGACGACCAGCAGCAACGGCGCGACAGCAAGTTCGTACCGGGCAAGGGCGTCCTCTACCCGCGCGCCGGCACGGTCGGCGGGTGCACCGCGCACCATGCGCTGATCACCGTCTATCCGTACAACAGCGACTGGGACGCCATCGCGGTGGAGACCGGCGACGCCACCTGGCACAGCTCGGCCATGCGCCGGTACTTCGAACGACTGGAGCGCTGTACCTACCGGCCGAGGCCCAAGAAGCCGCCCGGCAACCCGATCCTGGCCGCGGTGCTTCGGAACCTGCCCGTCGTGGCGGCCCGGTACCGCAACGACGCCCGGCACGGGTTCGACGGCTGGCTGCCCACCGCGCTGGCCGATCCCCGACTCGCCGTACAGGACGCAGAGTTGCTGAAGGTCCTCCTCTCTGCCGCGGAGGACACGCTCGCCGGTTTCCTCGACCGGCCGCTGTCTCCCCTCGAGGGGTTCGGTTCCTTCGTGGACCCCAACGACTGGCGGGTGCAGACCCAGGCCCTGCAAGGGCTGTGGCAGATCCCCATCTCCACGGCCGTCGGCCGCCGCAGCGCCGTACGCGAACGTGTCCGGGACGCGCAGCGCGATCACCCGGACCATCTGGTGGTCCGTACCCATGCGCTGGCGGCCCGGATCGTCCTGGACGGGGAAAATGCGGCGACCGGCGTCGACTACCTGGACGAGGCGCACGCCTACCGGGCCGATCCCGGCACGCGGCCGGACTCCGGGCCGGCAGCGCTGCGCCGGGTCCTCGCCTCGCGCGAGGTGATCCTGGCCGCCGGGGCTTTCAACACGCCCCAGCTGCTGATGCTTTCGGGCATCGGACCACCCGAGGAGCTGGGCCGCCACGGCATCCCCGTGCGCGTCGGCCTGTACGGGGTGGGCGCGCATCTCCAGGACCGGTACGAAGTCGGCGTGGTCAGCCAGATGCACCGCGAGTTCCCGGTCATCGGGGAATGTGACTTCCATGCTCCGAAGCCCGGTGCCGAACCGGACCGCTGCTACCGGGCGTGGCAGAAGGGCAACGGCCTCTACACCACCAACGGCGCCGTCCTCGGCATCACCCGCAAGTCCCGCCCGGACCTCGATGCCCCCGACCTGTTCATCTTCGGCGGTCCTTTCGACTTCCGGGGATACCGCCCCGGCTACTCCCTCGACCTGACACACCACAAGGACCGCTTCACCTGGGCCATTCTCAAGAGCCGCACCCGCAACACGGGAGGCCGCGTCCGGCTGCGCTCAGCAGACCCGCGCGACACCCCACTGGTCGACTTCCACTACTTCGCCGAGGGCACGGACAAGGAGGGCCTGGACCTCGAAGCGATGACCGACGCCGTGGAGTTCGTACGAGGGATGAACCGCAGGGCCGATTCCGTGGTCCGCAAGGAGCTGTGGCCCGGCAAGGAGGTCGGCGACCGCGACGCCGTCCGCCGTTTCGTCCAGGACGAGGCCTGGGGCCACCATGCGTCGTGCACCTGTCGGATGGGCCGCGCGGACGATCCCTCAGCCGTGGTCGACAGCGCGTTCCGGGTCCGCGGCGTGGGCCGTCTGCGGATCGTCGACGCCTCGGTCTTCCCCCGCATTCCCGGCTTCTTCGTCGCCGCCCCCATCTACATGATCAGCGAGAAGGCGAGCGACGTGATCCTCCGCGACGCTGCCCACAGCCGACCCCCGCCACCGTCCCGTCCCTGAACGAAACGATCAGGAGCCTCCCAAGGAGTATCGCGATGAGCACGAACCGAGGCGCCCCAAGGCGCTCCCCGGCCGGATACCGCACGTCACTTCCCTGGAGGATCATCACCAGTGCCTCCCAGTACGTCGATCGCCGCATCGGCTGGGACAGACTGCCCGTGGTGGCAGGCCTGCTGACGCTCCTCGGGCTGCGTGTCAGGCTCCGGCAGAAGAACCTGTACGACACCGGCCGGCTGCCCGCGATCAACCAGCCCGAGCCCGCGCCCCCGTCCGCGAGCCACCAGGTCAACCGGACCGCTGACGGCAGCCACAACGACCTGGGCGAGCCGCGCATGGGCATGGCCGGCACCCGCTTCGGCCGCAACATTCCACTGGAGGCCATCGCCCCGGCCGCACCCGAGGACGTACTGTCCGCGCCCAGTCCGCGCGAGGTCAGCCGCGCCCTGCTCACCCGCGACGCTCTTGTCCCGGCCGAATCCGTCAACTCCCTGGTCGCCGCCTGGCTCCAGTTCATGATCCGTGACTGGTTCAGCCACGGCACGAGCCCCACGGACCGGCCCTGGGAGGTTCCCCTGCTGGACGACGACCCCTGGCCCGAACACCCCATGAAGATCATGCGGACCCCCGACGACCCCACTCGTGACCCTCGGGCACCGCGCGGAACGCCCGACACCCGCGTCAATGTGTCCTCTCACTGGTGGGACGCGTCCCAGATCTACGGGAAGAACCAGGCCGAACAGCACCAGCTGCGCACCGGCGAACTGGGCAGGCTGCACCTGTGGGACGACGAGCAGGCCCCCGTCCCCGCCGACCCCTCCCAGGACCCCACCCGCGTTCCCGGCTTCTGGCTGGGCCTCGCCATGATGCAGGACCTGTTCACCCGGGAGCACAACGCGATCTGCGACCACCTGCACGGCGCCTACCCGTCCTGGAGCGACGAGGAGCTGTTCCAGCGTGCCCGGCTCGTCAACTCCGCACTCCTCGCGAAGATCCACACCGTGGAGTGGACACCGGCCGTCATCAGCCACCCCACCACCGTCAAGGCGCTGCGCGCCAACTGGTGGGGCATCGCGGGCGAGCGCGTCCACAACCTGTTCGGGCGCATCAGCGACAGCGAGGTCGTCAGCGGCATCCCCGGCGGCGAGACCGATCACTACGGCGTCCCGTACGCCCTCACCGAGGAGTTCGTGGCGGTGTACCGCATGCACCCGCTGATCCGCGACGAATGGCACCTGCGGGCCGCTGCCGACGACACGACCCTGCGTCACTGCACCCAGCGAGAGATCTCCGGCCCGGGAGCCCTGAAGTTCCTGGAGACCACGGAGATGGCCGACCTGCTCTACAGCTTCGGCACGCTGCACCCGGGACTGGTCACCCTGCACAACTTCCCCAGGTTCCTGCAGGAGTTCGAGCGGCCCGACGGGCAACTGCAGGACCTCGCCGCAACCGACATCCTGCGCTCCCGGGAACTGGGGGTGCCCCGCTACAACGAGTTCCGGCGGCTGCTGCGGCTCAAGCCCGCGGAGAGCTTCACGGAGCTGGCGCACGATCCGGCGTGGGCCGAGCAGATCGAGCGGCTCTACGACGGCGACATCGAGAAGGTGGACCTGATGGTCGGGCTGTACGCGGAGAAACTGCCTGCCGGATTCGCCTTCAGCGACACGGCGTTCCGCATCTTCATCCTCATGGCCTCGCGCCGGCTGAACAGCGACCGGTTCTTCACCACCCACTACACGCCCGAGGTCTACTCCAAGGCCGGGATGGCCTGGATCGACGACAACAGCATGGTCACCGTCCTGCTGCGCCACCACCCCGAGCTGCGCACGGCCCTTGCCGGTCTGACCAACGCCTTCGTCCCGTGGCACAGCGCTGCGCCGGAGGAGCCCTGAGATGCGAGCGACAGATGAGATGCGAGCGACAGAACGGACAGATCGGGAGCGTGCACACCAAGCCGCAGCCGCTGCCGACCGCTACCGTGCCACCAGTGACGAGCGGACGGCCGTAGAGCGGCAGATGGACGCGGGCGTACCTTTCCCCGACTCACGGCAGGCGCTCGCCGCGCGCGCCACGCGTCTGCTGGACCGGCAAGCGGTACCCGCCGCCATGGCCGTGGAGGCCGTGCGCGCGGAAACGCTGACCGCGCCCGACGCCTATGAACGCATCCTCGGGGTGTCCAAGGAACTGCAGGCGTGGAGCTTCCTGCCGCGTGGGACCCGGGCGGCGCGAACCGTGGCCCGGATATCGGTACGGGAGAACGGCCGGGAACTCCCGCTGGGCACCGGCTTCCTGGTGTCGCCGAGCCTGCTGATGACCAACCAGCATGTGCTCACCGACGCGGAGACGGCCCGGCAGTGCTTCGTCGAGTTCGACGCCCAGGTCACCATCGACAACACCCCGCAGCCGTCGACGCGGCTGGAGCTGGACCCGGACACGTTCTTCGTGGTCGACGAGCGCCTGGACTTCGCCCTGGTCATGGTCGCCCCGGACCTGACCGGGCGGCCGCCGGGTGAGACGTTCGGCTGGAACCGGCTCAGCGTCCAGCCGGGCAAGCTGGTCATAGGCGAGTCGGTCAACGTGATCGGCCACCCGATGGGGCGCCTGAAGGAGATCGCCGTCCGCGACAACATGCTCCAGGTGCGGCTCGACGACTTCCTCCACTACAAGACGGACACCGAGCCCGGCAATTCCGGCTCCCCGGTCTTCAACGATCAGTGGGAGGTCGTCGCGCTCCACCACAGCGGGGTGCCGAAGACCGACGACCAGGGGCGCGTCCTTCGCAGGGACGGGCAGGCATGGCAGCCCGGCGACGGCGACGACGCGGTCGACTGGGTCTCGAACGAGGGGGTGCGCGTCAGCTCCATCCTGCGGCAGCTCGCGCAACTGCCACCCGGCGGCCGGACGGGCCCACTGGCGGACATGGGCGTCGAGTCGGGTCTGGGCCCGGTCGAATCCACCTCACCGGCTCCCGCGCCCGCAACCGTCGTACCGCGACCGGGCGCCGCGACGGCAGTCGTGCACACGGGCCTGCGCGCCCGGGAGGGCGCGTTCGGCGGCGAGCGCCATCTGGTCTTCCTGCACGGGCGCTCTCAGGAGCACAAGGACCCGGAAGACCTGCGCCGCGAGTGGGCGGCCGGCCTCAACCAGGGACTTGTCCGTGCCGGGCTCCCGCCGGTCGATCCGGCCGACGCCTGGTTCCCCTACTACGGCGATCGACTGGTGCAGGTGCTCCCGGCGCGGGAGGCTGCGCCGCGTGTCACCGAGGCCACGAGTCTCTCCCCGGCGGAGGCGTTTGCTCCCGCGTCGCCCACGGCCCGGGCGGTGTACGAGGAGATGATCGGCGAGGCCGCCGCCAGGTGGAACATCCCGCAGGAGAGGCAGCCGGACGTCGAACGGATCACCCTGGGCGACATCGTCGGGAGCCTTCACCGGCAGCTGGGCTGGCTGGCCGCGAGGAGCGACCTCGACGCGTGGACCATCGCCCTGATCCTCCATGACGTGGCCGCGTATCTCGACGACCGCCGCGTCAGGGACGCGGTCCTGGACTGTGTGCTGGACACGCTCCCGAAGGAGGGCGAGGTGATACTCGTCAGCCACAGTCTCGGCACGGTGGTCGGCATGGACCTCACCACACGGCTGTCGCCCGCGCGCACGATTCACCTCACCACGGCGGGCAGCCCGCTGGGGCTGGACAGCGTCTACAAGAGGCTGCTCATCGGAGGGCCGACACGCCCCGACACGGTGACGGACTGGCTCAACGCGTGGTGCCCGTCCGACGCGGTGGCCATCGGCTGCCCGCTGGCCGACAACTGGGCGGGCACAGTGAACGACGTCGCCGTCATCAACGCCCGCGACCGGGCCCACAGCATCGTGGAGTACCTCTCCCACCCCGAGGTCGCCGGGGAGATCGGCGCCCGCCTCAAGCTCAGCTGATCGCGGGCACCGCGATCCCGGTCGCGCATCCGACACCGCTCCCGGCTTCGGCCACGGCCCTCTCGCCGACCGTGGCCGTCGGCTCCAGCAGATCATGCACGTCGAGGAAGGGCAGGAAGCCCGGTCAGCTCAGCTTGAGAAGACCGGCTTCGACCACGGCGCGGCCGAAGGGGCTCGCGAGTTCGGCGAGACGCTCACAGCCGACGTCACCGAGTGCGGCGTAGGCGGGAAGGGCCAGGCGGTCGGTGCGGTCCTCGATGTGCCGGCGCAGCTTGACGCCTTCGGTGCCGAGGGAGTCGCCGTCGAGGAGACCTCGCCCGCGCAGGCGCTCCTGGGTGCCGGCCCACTCCTCCTCGGGCCATGCGCGGCTCGCCTTGAGGAAGTCGACGGGAACCTCACCGGTGGCGGCGTGCAGGATCAGGGCTTCCAAACCCCCGATGCCCTCGCTCAGCAGGCACGCGACATGGGCGTCTCCACGGAACTCCCGGAGCAGCGTCTGGGCGTGCCACAGCTGCAGCACCGGCTCCTGCGGCCACGGCAGTGCGGCATGCGCGGCGAACAGCGGTCGTCCCTGCGCATGTTCGCAGGCCGCCTCGGCGGCCCGGCGGGTCAGCGCGAGGACCTCGTCCATCTCGGGCAGTTCGTGGATGCCTGCCCTCCGCAGGGCTTCGCCCGCCGCGGCGTAGCGGGCGTCCAGCACCTTTTGCGGCGTCGTTGCGTCCCAGGCCCCGTCGACCGCCTGCCGTACGAAAGCGGGGTTGAAGTTGTAGAAGGTCGAGATGATCAGCTCGGCGGATGCCCGGCCGAACGCGGCACTGCGGGAGGCGAAGTACCCGGCGCGTCCGCTCAGTCCGAGGTCCGCGTACCGTCGCCTTGCCTCGGGAGCGAAGTAGATCATGCCGTGTACGGGCTCGAGGCGGCGCCAGGCCGCGTGCGCTGTCTTCATCGGGTCACCTCTCCGGAGAGTCGACGAACGGGGTGTTCGCTGTGGCTCATTGCTCGCCGTGCGCTCGCAGATGGTCCAGCAGCAGGCGGCTCAGCGTTTCGGGTGCTTCCTCGGGGACCCAGTGGCTGACGCCCTGGAGGGTCTCGAACCGGTACGGCCCGCCGACCCAACGCCCGGTCTCCTGTGCCGCCGCCGGGCCGAAGGCGCTGTCCTCCGTGCTCCAGGTGTACAGCGTGGGCACGTCGATGACGCCGATGGCGCCGTCGGGGCGGCCGGCCCGGTACCAGTTCAGCGCGGCGGTGAGAGCGCCCGGCCGGGACAGGTGCCGTACATAGGCCTCGGTACTCTCCTGCGGCACCTTTCCGGCGTAGAGGGCGCGAAGCTCCTGGGCATCGTGGGCCAGCATGCGCTCCTCGGTCGCGGGCGTTTCGCGCCAGTCGATCATGTAGTGCGAGCGCTTGCGCTGGTCCTGGTCGGTGCGCAGGGCGGTGGCCAGAGCGCCGGGGTGCGGTGTCGAGACAACCGTCAGGGTGCGTACGCGGCCGGGGTGGGCATCGGCGGTCCACCAGGCCACCGCGCCTCCCCAGTCGTGGCCGACCAGGTCGAACGCGGCCCAGCCCAGTGCCTCCGCGATCGCGACGACGTCGTCGACGAGAAGGCTGATGCGATAGTCCTCGGGCCGCAGGGGGCGGGCGCCGGGGGAGTACCCACGCTGGTCGGGTGCCACGACCCGGTAGCCGTGCGCGGCCAACGCCTCGATCTGCCGTTGCCACACCAGCCCCGTCTGCGGGAAGCCGTGCAGCAGCAGCACCGGGCGGCCCTCGGGCGGCCCCGCGACGATCGCGTCGAACACGCCCGCACCGGTGGAGATGCTCAGCCCGGTCACGATCCACTCCTTCATACCGACTGGTCGGTAGCCTTGAGGTAGAGGAGCGCGCTGTCAAGAGCGCGAGTGTGCGGGCATCCCCTCGACGGAAGCCGTGCACGGTGCGTCGGCGCCCTTCGAGCCGGGTCGCCACCCCGCGGTGATCCGAGCATCCGGGAGGGGCTTTCTTGAACATGACGCCGGATTCAACTATAACGGATCGGGAGGCCGACTCCCGTCACTGGCCATGGCTCATGTCATCGGCTGCCGGAGGAGACGGTCAACGAGACGTCGCCGCGCCGCAATGGCGTTCGGCACGCCTACCGGTATCGAGCCCGGCTCGCGAAGCCCGGAGTTCCGGCCTCGAAGCTCCCCCGGCGAACCGGACCGACAGGAATCAGTGAGGCGACATGAGGGAAGCAGTCATCGTTTCGACGGCACGGACGCCGATCGGAAAGGCCTACCGCGGTGCATTCAACGACACCCAGGCGCAGGAACTTGCCGCCCATGCCCTGTCTCACGCCGTGCAGCGTGCCGGGCTCGAAGGAGGCGAGGTCGAGGACGTGATCCTCGGCTGCGCCGTGCAGCAGGGCTCCTCCGGTGGCAACGTCGCGCGTCAGGCCGCTCTTCGCGCCGGGCTTCCGGACAGTGTGTCGGGGATGTCGATCGACCGGCAGTGCTCGTCGGGCCTGATGGCCGTTGCGACGGCCGCCAAACAGATCGTCGCGGACGGCATGCAGATCGCTGTCGGCGGCGGTGTCGAGTCGATCTCCTTGGTGCAGAACGACCGCATGAACACCCACCGCATGGCGGATCCCTGGCTGGTCGAGCACAGGCCGAGCATCTACATGCCGATGTTGCAGACGGCGGAGATCGTCGCCGAACGCTACGGCGTGAGCCGGGACCGCCAGGACGCGTTCGCGCTGGTGTCACAGCAGCGCACCGCGGCGGCGCAGGAGGCCGGCCTGTTCGACCGGGAGATCGTTGCCCTCAACAGCGTCAAGAAGGTTGTCGACAAGCAGTCCGGGGAGGCGCGCAACGAGGAGGTCACCCTGACCCGGGACGAGGGCAACCGCGCGTCGACGACGCTCGAAGGCCTGGCCGGCCTGGCGCCGGTGCTCCCCGACGGCCAGGTGAGCGCGCGTTCCAGCGTGACGGCGGGCAACTCCTCGCAGTTGTCGGACGGGGCTTCGGCGTCGGTGTTGATGGAGTCGAAGGAGGCCGAACGCCGAGGCCTGGAACCGCTGGGCGTCTACCGGGGTATGGCCGTTGCCGGTTGCGGGCCGGACGAGATGGGCATCGGCCCGGTGTTCGCCATTCCGAAACTGCTGAAGCAGCACAACCTCACCATCGACGACATCGGCCTGTGGGAACTCAACGAGGCGTTCGCTTCCCAGGCGCTGTACTGCCGTGACGAACTGCGGATCGACCCGGAGCGGTTCAACGTCAATGGCGGCGCGATCTCGGTCGGCCATCCGTACGGAATGACCGGTGCCCGCCTGGTGGGGCATGCCCTCATCGAGGGCAAGCGCCGTGGTGCCCGGTACGTGGTGGTCTCGATGTGCGTCGGCGGCGGAATGGGCGCAGCCGGGCTGTTCGAGATCGCCTGAGATCGGCATTCCCGCCGGATACGGGCGGCAAGGACCGGCCCAGGGCACGGCACTCGGGGCACTTTCCGAAAGTCGGCGGAACATGGCTGCCGTCGCGTGGGTGACGGTGAGCGGAGGGCGAGAGAGAGGCGTGGACACTGTGTCGAACGTACGGGAAAGGACCCGAACCGCGGTCCTGGTGGACTTCGGCGGGGTCATCACCTCCAGTGTGCTGCGGGCTTTCACCGACTTCGGCGCCTCGCTCGGCGCCGACCCGCGCCTGCCGTTGGACCTCCTTCGCCGGGACCAGCCGTCGCGCACCCTCCTCGCCGACCACGAATGCGGCCGTATCGACACCGAAGCGTTCGAGCGGGGATTCGCCGAACGCCTCCGCGTTCACGGCGCCGACGTTTCGGCCGAGGGGCTCACAGACCGGATGCAGGCGGGGATGTCGATCGACCAGGACATGCTCGCGCTGCTCGGTGATCTACGGGCCGCCGGCCGTCCTGTTGCGCTCGTATCCAATTCGTTCGGCACCGGAACCTACGACGGCGTCGACCTCGCTGCTGTTGCCGATGTGGTCGTCATCTCCGCCGAGGTCGGGATCCGCAAGCCTTCCCGACGGATCTACGCGATCGCATGTGAACGCCTCGGCATCGCCCCCGAGGAGGCAGTCATGATCGACGATCTCCAGCAGAACCTCGACGGAGCGGCACGGATCGGAATCGGCGGCGTACTGCACACCAGCGCCGCCGACACCCGTCGCCAACTCGCCGACCGCTTCGGGATCACCGGCTGAGCGAGAGATCCACCCGCTGTGCACATTTGTGACTATGGCGTCGGATTCAACTAAAGTTCCCGGGGTGGACACCACTGCGCACGAGGAGACCGACGGCGAGAAGGCACCGCCCATGGCGCCCCTCTCGCACCTTCGCGAGCCGCCCACGACGAAGCGGGGAGCGCGGACACGGGCCGCTCTGGTGAAGGCCGCGCGGAAGGTGTTCGAACGGGACGGCTACCTCGATACCCGCCTGACCGACATCACCAAAGAGGCTCACTGCGCGGCGGGATCCTTTTACACCTACTTCGCCAACA
This sequence comes from Streptomyces sp. NPDC020362, assembly GCF_040642095.1. NCBI lineage: Bacteria > Bacillati > Actinomycetota > Actinomycetes > Kitasatosporales > Streptomycetaceae > Streptomyces > Streptomyces sp. NPDC020362. The sequence goes on along the minus strand of NZ_JBFAET010000048.1, from coordinate 29,849 downwards.
AGGAAGAGGTGCTCGCCGCCGTCCTCCTGGAGGCGCAGGAAGACATGATGCACCCCGGTATGGGGCGGGTGCAGGACACCGACGATCCCCATGCGGTACTCGAGGCGAGCAATCGCGCGTATCTCGGGGCGTACAAGCGGAACGCGAAGCTGATGGCCTTGCTGGAGCAGGTCGCCCAAGTGGAGCCGGAGTTCCGTGAGTTCCGAAGCAGGCGGGCCGACGCGTTCATCCGCCGCAATGCCCGCGGCATCGCCGACCTGCAGGCCCGGGGTTTCGCAGACCGTGGGGTCGATCCGATGATGGCCTCCCGTGCGCTGTCGGGCATGGTCAGCGTCATGGCCTACAACACCTTCGTGCTCGGCCAGCGCCAAGAAGCAGGTGTGCCGGTGGACTTCGAGGGTCTCGTGTCCACGGTCACCCGGCTCTGGGCGAACGCCCTGCGGTTTCCCGGCCACTGCTGACCCGGCCGTGCGCCGGGCGTCTCACCCGGGCGGTGCCGACAGATGGATCAGGATGCCGCACACCTCGTCCACGATCTCCCGGGCCTCCGCCTCGTCCCCGCAGTCGCCCAGCTCGCGGGCCGCTCCTCCGATGACGGTGGTCAGTACGCTCACCCGGACCCGGCCGGCGCGTCGCCGCTCGTCCACCTCCAGCAGCCGGGCGTTGCGCCGTACCCATGCGCGGTCCCACTGGCGGCGCAGCGCGTCGAAGCCGGAGGGGCCGTCGTCCCCCACGAGGAGTCTGCCGAGCCTCCGATTGTCCCAGGCACCCTCCAGGTACGCCCTGGCTCCCGCCACGAAGAGGGCGATGGGGTCCTCCACACCACGGCTGCGCTCGGAGGCCAGCGTGGCCGCGGTCCGGCGCTCCTGCTCCTCCCGGAACTCCTCCCAGAGGGCGAGGTAGAGCCCTCGCTTTCCGCCGTAGTGCTGGAAGAGACTGCCCACCGGGATGCCGGAGCGCGCCGCGATCTCGGTGAGACCGGCGTCGGTGTAACCGCGCTCGGTGAACACCTCCAGCGCGGCGTCCAGCAGTGCACGCCGGACCGTCCGCCCCTGCCCGGGGTGCCCCTCCGGCAGCTCCATGTCACCCTGTCCGGCGTCCCGATCCGGCAGCCCCATGTCACCCTGTCCGGCGTCCCGATCCGGCAGCTCCATGCCCCTCTGCGCGCCCGGCAGCTGACCTGCCGCCTCGGTCCCGGCGGACTCCACCATGCCGCTCACTGGCAATCCTCGCCTTCTCCGGCGCCGTCGCGGATGGCGAGGGCGACCAGTAGTTCCAGGAGGTCGGCGATCCGGCGCGGATTGCGGCCGGTGCGTTCCTCGATCCGGCGCAGCCGGTAGTGCGCCGTGTTGTGGTGCACCCGCAGCCGGTCGGCGGCCAGCCGCAGATTGAGGTCCGCCTCCGCGAAGGCCCGTATGGTGGCGGCCAGCGTGTCGCCGCGTCTGCGGTCCTCCGCCAGCAGCACACGCACCCGGGGATCGACCAGCTGGCGGGCGAGGTCGTCGGCGCGCAGCGCCAGGTAGTCGAACGGGGACAGCCGCGGCAGCGCGGCCACCCCGCCCCCGCTCGGCACCAGGTCGAGAGCGGCCCGCGCCTCCGCGTACGCGCGCGGCAGTTCGGACGCGCCCCGGGCGACCGTGCTGATGCCCATGCAGAGCGTGGTGCCCTTCCGCGCGAGCCGCTCCTGCACGGCCTCGAAGTGGGCGCATATGTCGTCTGCGTCCATGCCGGCCCGGAGCACGGGCACGGCCACCACCTCGCCGTGGCGCACGACGACCAGGGTCCGGCCGGCCCAGGGCCCGGCGACGCTGATCGACGCGCTGGTGGCATATCCGTTCTCGGCGGAGGTCAGGTCACCGGTGCGGGTGTCGCCGACGCACACCGCCACGACCGCCATCATCGGTGAGCGCGGCCCGATGCCGTAGGCCTGCGCGGCGGCGAACAGCGGACCGCGCGCCGGCGCCACGCCCGCCAGGAGCTGGTCCAGGAGATCCCGGCGCTCCCGGTCCGCGTCCGCCACCACGTGCTGCTGGTACTCGACGTAGGCCTGCGCGGCATGGGTGCTGGCGTAGTCGACGTACCGCATCAGCGGGGTGACGAGGGACAGCGCGGCCTGCTGGCCCTCGGCGGACGTGCCGGCGCAGTCCAGCAGCGCGTCCCACATCACCTGCCGGCCGACCCGGAAGGCACTGATCCAGTCCTCGAGGGCGAACCCCGCGCGGGCTCGGCGCATGGCTGCCACCCGACTGAAGACCAGGTCTTCCGGAGCGATGTCGCGGTCGCCCGCCAGTGCCGCCAGCTGCATCCGGTAGTGCTCGAGCACCTGCTCCCGAACCTCGTCGAAGAACCGTTCGTCCTGCAGTGCGTACGAAGGGATCTCCGCGCGCATCACCTCGACGGCGGTCTCCGCCACCTCCTCGACCCGGTCGTGGACGGTGTGCAGGATCCGCCGCCGCTCCCGGCGGAGCGGTTCGGAGAATGGGGGAGGGCCTGGAGCAGGACCGCGAGGCATGGCGCCGATCGTCGCCGTCCGCCTCGTGCTCCGTCAACAGGCTCGGCGTGAGACATCTCCCGGCACCTGTGCGTGGCGCACAGTTCGGCGACCGGCAAGTTGGGTGCTCACACCCAATGTGCGCCGGGAACGCCCCCACCTACTGTGACGCTCGCCCACCCCCCCAGCACGTCGGAAGGGGCGTCACTCATGCTCGCGGTCGACGGTATCACCGTGCGCTTCGGCGGGATCACGGCATTGGACGGTGTCGCGTTCACCGTCGAGCCGGGCACCGCCGTGGGGCTCATCGGGCCGAACGGAGCCGGCAAGACCACCTTGTTCAACTGCCTCACCAGGCGCTGCACTCCCGATGGGGGAGACGTGCGGTTCGAGGACGAGGACCTGCTGGCCCTTCCTCCGCACTCCGTGGCCGGGCGCGGTATCGCCCGCACCTTCCAGAACCTGGGCCTGTTCCCGCGGCTCACGGTCCGGGAGAACGTCATGGTCGGCGCCCACAGCCGGGGGCGCATCGGACACCTCGCCGCGGCGCTCCGGCTGCCCCGCGTCCGGCGGGAGGAGAGGGAACTACGTGAGCAGGCGGACCACTTGCTGCAACGGCTCGGCCTGGCGGACGTCGCCGATCACCCCGCCTCCGGGCTGCCGTTCGGCACACTCAAACGCGTCGAACTCGCGCGGGCGCTCGCGGTACGGCCCCGGCTGCTGCTGCTCGACGAACCCGTCAACGGGCTCAGCCACGGCGAGGTCGGCCAATTCGCGGATCTGGTCCGGTCGGTGCGCCGGGAGTTCGACCTCACGCTCGTGGTGGTCGAACACCACATGGGGTTCGTGATGGGCCTGTGCGAGAAGGTGGTCTGCCTCGACTTCGGCCGCAAGATCGCCGAGGGCTCGCCGGAGGAGATCCAGCGCGACCCGGCGGTCGTCGAGGCGTACCTGGGGGCGGCCGCATGAGCGAGCCCACCACCGACCGCGCCGAGTCCCGGGCGAGTACGGAGCCCGACTTCCTGAAGGTCTCCGGTCTGCACGCCGGATACGGTCAGGCCCGCGTGCTGCAGGGCCTCGACTTCTGCGTCGCCCGCGGCGAGGTGTGCGCGATCCTCGGACCGAACGGCGCGGGCAAGACGACGACGCTGCGGGCTCTGAGCGGCATGGTCCGCGGCCGCGGCTCGGTCACCCTGAACGGCACCGAGCTGCTTGGCCGCTCGCCCGAGCAGGCCGCCGGGCTAGGCGTGGCGCACGTCCCCGAGGGCCGGGGCACGTTCAACGAGCTGACCGTCGAGGAGAACCTGCGCATCGGCGCCCACCTGCGCACCGGCCCCCGGTGGCGGGGCCGCGCCGAGCGTACGGCCGTGGCGGCAGACCTGGAACGGATCTACGGCCACTTCCCCAGACTGCGCCAGCGGTCGCGTCAGCCCGCCGGCAGCCTCAGCGGCGGGGAGCAGCAGATGCTCGCCATCGGCAGGGCGCTGATGCTGCGGCCCTCACTGCTGCTTCTGGACGAGCCGTCCCTGGGCCTCGCGCCGCTGGTCACGCGCGAGCTGTTCGAGATAGTCCGTGCCGTCAACGAGGAGGAACGCACCACGGTGGTGGTCGTCGAGCAGAACGCCCAGCTGGCGCTGGGCATCGCCCACCGGGCGCACGTACTGGAGGCCGGACGCCTGGTGCTGTCCGGACCGGCCGCTCAGATCCGTGAGGACGGGCAGGTCGCCGAGGTGTACCTCGGCGTCTCCGTCCGCACCCGGAAGGCCGGGTGAGCGCCGTGACCGATCTGCTCCAGCAAGTGGTGGAAGGACTGGGCTCCGGCGCGGTGTACGCCAGCCTGGCGCTGGCCCTGGTGCTGATCCACCGGTTCACGGGGATCGTCAACTTCGCGCAGGGCGAGCTGGCCATGCTCTCGACCTACGTCGCCTGGCAGCTGGTGGCGTCCGGGATGCCGTTCTGGCTGGCACTGCCGGTCACCCTCGCGGTGTCCTTCGCCGGCGGCATGCTGGTCGAGCGGATCGTCATCCGTCCCGTGCAGGGCGCGCCCGAGCTGACGGTGGTCATCGTCACGGTCGGCCTGTTCATCTTCGTCAACGCGCTGGCCGGCCTGATCTGGTCGTTCACCGTGAAGGACTTCCCGCAGCCGTTCCCCGACGGCGGGATCCACCTGGCGGGGGTGCGTGTGGACTGGTCGACGCTCGGGATCCTCGGCGTGGTGGCCGTCGTGATGAGCCTGCTGTATCTGCTGTTCCAGCACACCTCCCTCGGCCTGGTGATGCGGGCGGTCGCCTGCAACCCGGCCTCCGCCCGGCTGTCGGGCATCCGGGTGAGCCGGGTCCTGATGCTCGGCTGGGGGCTGGCCGCGACGGTCGGCGCGGTGTCGGGCGTGCTCGTCGCCCCGGTGCTGTTCCTGGAGCCCAACATGATGGGCGGGGTGCTGATCTACGCGTTCGCCGCGGCCACCCTCGGAGGCTTCGACAGCCCGGTGGGCGCGGTCGTCGGCGGCCTGTTCGTGGGCGTCGCCGAGACGCTGACCGGGGCGTACGTGGACGTGGTCGGTGCCGATCTGAAAGTGGGTGTCCCCCTGGTGATCATTCTTGCGGTGCTGCTGGTGCGGCCCCAGGGCCTGTTCGGACGGGCGGCGGTGGAGCGCGCATGAGCACGATCACAGCGGCACTCGGCACCGACCGGGTCCGGCGGCTGCGGGCCGCCCTCACCGTGCTGCTCGCGGCGGCGCTCGCCGTCGGCGCGCCCTTCTACTTCGCCCCCTTCCAGGTCTTCCAGCTGACCATGGTGCTCCTGTACGCCGTGGCACTGGCCGGCCTGAACCTGCTGGCCGGCTTCGGCGGGCAGATCTCGCTCGGGCACGGCGCGTTCTTCGCGGCGGGGGCCTACACGGCGGCTGTCATGCTCGACCGGTACGACACCGGCCACCTGGCCACGCTGCCGGTCGCGGCCGCCGGATGCTTCCTGCTGGGCCTCGGGTTCGGAGTGCCGGCCCTGCGGCTGAGCGGGCTGTACCTGGCCCTGGTCACTCTCTCGTTCGCGGTGTTCCTGCCGCCCTTGCTCAAGCGGCTCGAACCGGTGACGGGTGGCTCCATGGGCCTGACCGTGGACAAGCTGCAGCCGCCCGCGTGGAGCGGGCTTGCCGAGGACCAGTGGATGTACTTCGTCGTCCTCGCCGTCACCGCGGTGGCCCTGCTGCTCGCCCGCAACCTGCTGCGGTCCCGGGTCGGCCGGGCACTGCTCGCCGTGCGGGACAACGAGAGCGCCGCCGAGGTCATGGGCGTGCGGCTGTCGCTGCACAAGACCCTCGCCTTCGCGTGGAGCGCGATGTTCGCGGGCGTCGCCGGGTGTCTGTACACCTGGGTCATCGGCTTCGTCTCGCCCGACTCCTTCGGCTTCGTTCTGTCCGTCACCCTGCTGGCCGGCCTGGTGGTCGGGGGGCTCGGCTCGCTGTACGGCCCCCTGCTGGGGGCGGCGTTCGTGATGTACGTGCCGAGCGTGTCCCAGGACGTCAGCGAGGCGGCACCGGGAGTGGTGTTCGGCCTGCTGATCATCACGGTGATGTTCGTGGCCCCGACGGGACTGGCCGGACTGCCGGGCCGTGTCCTGGGCGCCGTCGCCCGTCGCCTGCCCCGCACTCCTGCCGCCCTCCTCCGGACGCCGGAGGCCGGATCCGCGCCCGGTGCGGAACCGGAGTCCCGGGCCGAATCCGCAACCGCCGTGACCCTCGACCCTGCGGACCCCGCAGGTGCCGACGCCGAACCCGTGGGCGCACCGCCCCGCACGGAAAAGGAGTGAATCACATGCGCAAGACGACCGCTCTGCGGGCGGCCGCGGCCGTGACCGCCGCCCTGCTCACCGCGACCGCCTGCAGCAGCAGGCGAGGACAGGACGGCCAGGACACCGCCGCCGGCGGCGCGTGCAAGGGCCAGCAGACCACCGGCATCACCGACAGGACCATCAAGCTGGGCGGGATCTACCCGCTGTCAGGACCCGCGTCCGCGTACGGCACGATCAGCAAGGGCGTGGCCGCCTACTTCAAGTACGTCAACGGCAAGGGCGGCATAGACGGCCGCAGGGTGCAGTTCATCGTCCGCGACGACGGCTACCAGCCGCCCAAGGCGGTCGAGGAGGCCCGCAGACTCGTCGAGCAGGAGAAGGTCTTCGCCGTCTTCCAGACCCTGGGCACCCCGTCCACGGCGGCCGTGTGGGACTACCTGAACAAGCAGAAGGTGCCGCAGCCCTTCGTCGCCACGGGTGCCTCCGTCTGGGGCACGGACGACACGCATCCCTGGACGATCGGGTGGCAGCCCAACTACGTGGCCGAGGCCCGGGTGTACGCCAAGTACCTCAAGGACGAGCGGCACAAGGCCAGGGTCGCGGTCCTCTACCAGAACGACGACTTCGGCAAGGACCTGCTCGGCGGGTTCAAGAAGGCCGTCGCCGGCAGCGGCATCAAGGTGGTCGCCGAGGAGAGCTACGAGGTCACCGACCCGTCCGTGTCGGCACAGATGGCGAGTCTCTCCCGCTCCAGGGCGGACGTGCTGCTGGACGTCACCACTCCCAAGTTCGCCAGCCAGGCCCTCGCCGCCGACGCCGGGAACACCGAGTGGAACCCGCTGCACATCGTGAACAACGTGGCCTCGTCCGCCGCCGTGCTCCGGCCCGTCGGGTTCAAGCACGTACAGGGCGTGGTCTCGGCGACCTACTTCAAGGACCCCGCCGACCCGCAGTGGGCGAACGACCCCGCGATGAAGACCTACAGGAACGCCCTGCACAAGTACGCCCCCGACGCCGACCCGGCCAACCAGTTCAACGCCTACGGCTGGGCCGTCGCCAGCAGCCTGCACCAGGCCCTGGACGCGATGAAGTGCCCGACCAGGGAAGGGCTGCGGGACGCCGTGCGCAGCCTGAAGGACGTGAAGGTGGGCCTGCTGCTGCCCGGTGTCACCATGTCCACGGGCCCCGGCGACGCCTTCCCGCTCGAGACGATGCAGCTGATGCGGTTCAAGGGCGAGCGGTGGCAGTTGTTCGGCAAGCCGGTGGACACCCGCAAGGAGTTCGGCCCGCTGACGAAGTGAGCGGCGGGGGCGGTCCCCGGTCGATGCCCCGACCCCTGGGGACCGCCCTCACCCCGCGCAGCGGACAGGTGCCCACGTGCTCAGACGGCGTTCAGCCCTCCGTCCACCACCAGGCTCTGCCCGGTGATGTAGGAGGCGCGGTCGGAGAGCAGGAAGGTGACGGCTTCGGCCACCTCCCAGGCGGTGCCCTGGCGTCCGAGCGGTATGCGGGTGAACGAGGCGGAGCGCGACCCCCGCCGGGACGAGGCCTCACGGCCCATCGGGGTGTCGATCAGGCCTGGGACGACCAGGTTGGCGCGGATCCCGCGCGGTGCACCCTCCTTGGCGACATGGCGGGTGAGACCGAACAGGCCCGCCTTGGAACTGTCGTAGGCGGGCGAGTCGGTGGCCGCGCGCAGCCCGGCCACGGAACCGACGAAGACGATCGAGCCCCCGTCGGCGATCGCCGGCAACCCGTACTTGGCGGCGAGGAAGGGAGCGCTCAGGTTCAGCGAGAGCACGCGTTCCCACTGCTGCGGTGAGGTGTCCGCCAGGCCCGCGCCGAGGCCGATGCCGACGTTGACCACGAGCGCGTCGAGCGCGCCGAGTTCGCGAAGGGCCTCGGCGACCATGGCCGCGGACTGGACGGGATCCGTGGCGTCACCGACCACGGGCAGGGCACGGGCTCCCTCCTCACCGGCCAGGGCTGCGGTGGCCGCTGCGGCGGTGGGGGAGACGTCGGCGCAGGCCACGGAGGCTCCCTCGCGGGCGGCGAGCACGGCCACCGCCCGCCCGTTGCCCACCGGGGCCTTCGGATCGTCGCTGGGGCGGGTGCCCGCGCCGACGACCAGTACGCTCCGGCCGGTCAGGAGGCCGACCGGGTGGGTCACGGTGTGCCGGGGCTCAGGCATCGCCGTGTTCTCCTGCCGCCGCGTCCGCGTCCGCGCCCCCACCGCGCCGGCTCCGGTGGGCGTGGGCAGGGTTTCCGTCTCGTAGCCGGGCTCGAGCCGGGTACCGGCGGAGTTCAGGAAGAACGCGACCATGTGGTACTGACCCACGAGCATGGTGATTTCGATCAGCTGTGCCTCGTCGTGATCGGCGGCGAGTGCGGACCAGGTGGCTGCGGACAGGCGTGCGTCCCGGTGCAGTTCGTCGGCGGCACGCAGCAGACGGGCGTCGGCCGGTGTCCACCCCCGGGCGTCCGGGCCCGCGCCGACCCGCCTGATCTCCTCGTCGGTGACCCCGGCGTCCCTGGCCAACGGTACGTGCCGCCCCCATTCGTAACCGGCCCGCGTGTTGCACGCGGCGCGCAGGATCAGCAGTTCCCGGGTCCGGTCCGGCAGCCGGCCCCCGCGCAGCAGATGGCTGCCGAACGGCAGGAAGCGCTGGAAGAGGCCCGGGTGCCGCACCAAGGTGGTGAAGACGTTGGCGAGGCGGCCGTCGGCATCCCGGGGAATCGGGGCGAGCAGCTCCCGGGTGGAGCGGTCCCAGCCGTCCTCGGGCAGTGGCGCGAGGCGGGGGCCGGTGTCTGCGGTGGCGTGGTGGGGTCGTTGATGGTGTTCGTCGGTCACAGCGGTCTCCGCACTGTTCGTCGGGGTGGGACGGTGGCACGAGGGCAGGTGTGAGCACGGTCGGCCGGCGCCTTGCTGCGCGCGCCGACGGGCTCCTTCCGCCGTCCCAACTGTGCTTTCGAGGGCGGGGGGTTGTCGACGGCTCCCCGGCCAAGGCCGGAGGTCGGCATATTGTTCAGGTGCACAACGGCCGGTGCCCAAGGGGCGGAGGTGAGGTCCATGCCCGGACAGCCGGGCGCGACGGTGCCCCTCGAACGGGTCATCGCCGCGATGGCCGCGCAGCAGGGTCACGTGGGCGGGCGGTTGCACGCGGATCTGGTGGACCACATCCCGTCCTACCGCGCGGTCCCACGCGAACTCCTCGACCAGATCTGGCACCGTCACTTCCAGCGGGCTCTCACGGTGGTACGCGAGGGGACGGTGCCCGCGCCGGAGGACTTCGACGAAGCCGATGTGGCCCGGGACCGGGCCGCCCGGGGCATGGCGCTCGGCGACGGGCTCCGCGCCTTCCGCCGGGCGCTGAGCGCGATACGGGATCTGTTCATCGCCGAGGCGACCGAACGCGGGCTGGACCCCGGCCTCGTCGTCGACCGCACCAGGTGCCTGTGGGAGCTCGCGGACGTCGCGAGCCTGCGGATCACCGCCGTCCACCGGCAGGCGGAGGTCGCCGCAGCCCTGTCCGACGCCCGCCGCCGCGCCGACTTCCTGCGCGGACTGCTCCACGGGACGCTGAGCGCCGCGGAGATCCACAGCGGTGCGGCGATCCACGGGCTGGACCCGTCACGGCCGTACCGGGCCATCAGAGCCGTCCCGGACGGCGACGTCGGTCCGGACGCACTGGACCGCTCCCTGGAGTCCCACGGCCGCCGGGGTGGCCGAGGCGCGCTGCTCACCGTGCTGGACGAGGCGGTCGCCGGAGTCGTCGAGGCAAGGCCGGAGACCGGCGACCTGGAAGTGACCGCAGGGCTGGGCCCGCCGACGGACCTGGCCGCGATGGACCGCTCGTTCCGCGCCGCCTGCAGGCTGCTGCAAGCCGCCCGTGCCTACGGTCTGCGCGGCGTGTACGACCTGAGCGACCTGTCCTGGCGGGTGGCGGTCGTCGCCGAACCGGAACTCGCCGAGTTGCTGCTCGACCGCTATCTGCGCCCCCTGGAGGCGGAGGGGGAGTTCGGTGCCCTCATCGAGGAGTCGGTGAGGGGTTACCTGGAGAGGGGACGGCACATCCGCGAAGTCGCCCGCAGCGCGCACGTCCATGTCAACACCGTCCGCTACCGGCTGCGCCGTTTCGAGGAGCTCACCGGCACCAGCCTGGACGCGCCGGACACCGCGGTGGAACTCGGCTGGGCCCTGGCGGCGCGCGAGCTGGTGACAGCTTCACGCGGCACTGGGCGGACTACGACGAGGGCAGCGAGGCCGCCTGCGTAGTCCGCCTCCGCCGATGCGGTCATTCGGCTGCGGCGAGCAGCCGGGCCTCGCTCTCCTCGTACAGTCGCCGGTTCTCGCGGCTGTCGGCGGGGCGGCGCCGGTGGTCCCAGAGGCTGCCCAGCCAACCCATCAGGTAGCCGAACGGGATGGAGACAAGTCCGGTGGACTGCATGGGGAACAGGTCGAAGTCGGCGTGCGGGAAGACGGCGGCCGGCGTGCCCGAAACGGCCTTGGAGAACGCCATGAGCAGCAGCGCGCAGGCCGCGCCGCCGTAGAGGGTGGCGAGCAGGCCGGTACGCGTGAATCCTCGCCAGAACAGGGAGTAGGTGAGCGCGGGTGCCACCGCCGACGCCCCTATGCAGACGGCCAGAGTGGTCAGCACGGCGACGTCCCAGTTCTGGACCAGGGTGGAGAGCCCGATGGCAACGGTTCCCACGGCCACGCTCGTCCACGCCGCCACCGTCATCTCCGTGCGCGGCCGGGCCTGTCCCCGCCGCGCCGCATGGGCGAACAGGTCGTGGGCGAGCGACGAGGCCGCGGCCAGGGTCATCCCCGCGACCGACGACAGCAGGGTGATGAACACCATGCCCGCCACGGCCGAGTAGAGAATCGTCGAGCCTGCGGAGTCGGAGGCTCCGCCGAGCATCTGCGACAGCATGAGCACCGAGGTCCTGCCGTGCGGGTCGGCCGCGGTGATGTACCGCGATCCCACCAGCGCTGCCGCGCCCGTACCCATGATGATCACGAGCAGGCAGAACGTGGTGACCGTGCCGACCGCCCACGACATGGAGCGACGCACGGCGGGCACGTCCTGGGCGGAGTACAGACGCATCGTGATGTGGGGCAGGCAGGCGACGCCGAGGACCACGGTGACCTGGAGACCGACGAAGTCCAGCCGGTCCATGGCCGAGGTGCCCAGCTGAAGGCCCTGCTGCAGGAAGGCGGGGCCCGCGCCGCTGCCGTGCTGGGCCGCCCTGAGGAGGTCTCCGGGGCTCCAGTCGAAGCGGTTCAGTACCAGGGCGGCGACGACGACGCTGGTGCCGAGCAGGAGCACGATCTTGATCATCTGAATGAGCGCGGTGCCCCGCATACCGCCGAGCGCCGCGTAAATGATCATCAGGCTGCCGACGATGACGATGCACGCCGTCCTGGCGCCCGCCACGTGCGGGATGTTGAGGATGAAGGTGAGCAGTGACCCGGCCCCGGAGAGCTGGACGACCAGGAAGGGCAGGGTCGCCGTCAGCGTCACCACGCAGGCGGCGACCCGCACGGCCCGCCCGGGCACGGTGCGGGCCAGGACGTCGCCCATGGTGAACCTGCCGGCGTTGCGCAGGGGTTCGGCCAGCAGGAACATCAGCAGCACCAGGGACAGGGCCGTGCTGACCGCGAGCACATAGCCGTCGTATCCGGCGAGCGCGATGATGCCCGTGGTGCTCAGCACCGTGGCCGCGGAGATGTAGTCACCCGCGATCGCCAGGCCGTTCTTGAACGGGGTGAGCGAGCGGTAGCCGGTGTAGAAGTTCGTCAGGTCGTCGCGGTCCGGTCCCGCCATCACGCACATCAGCAGCGTGACGGTGACCAGCGTGGTGAACAGGATCAGGACGGTCGCCTGCGTCCCGGAGCTGAAGTCGTTCATCGCGCCATCCCCGCGTTCCGGCCGACGGGGACCGCCCGCTCCCTGACGGTGCGGGCCAGCGGATCCACCGAGCGTTGTGCGCTGCGTCCGTACCAGAAGACGGCCGCGAAGGTGACGACGAGCTGGAGGACCCCCAGGGCCATTCCCAGGCTCAGCTCTCCGGCGATCTTGGCCCCCATCAGGCCGGGCGCATAGCAGGACAGCACGACATACAGCACGAAGGAGCCGAGCGCGGCGAGCGTGGAGATCCGGCGGAGCAGGCGGTAGGCCGAGCGCAGTGCGGCGAGGTCGCCACCGTGCCGATCGGTCTCGGGCACGTACGGTTCGTGCCGGAATTCCTGCCCGTACGGTTCGTACGAAAAGGTGTCGTATCCGTGCGAGCTGCCCTGCGGGGCGTAGCGTCCGTACGACTCCTGCCAGGGATCCCGCTCGTGCGACGTGCGCCGAGGGGTGTGGCCGTAGGGATCGGCCTGCGGCTGCGGCCATCCCTGCCCTGCCGGTGGCGGGTGCGGGTACGGGTTGTCGTCGGGGTGTGTCATCGCAGGGCCTTCCGGTGCAGCTCGGACGCGTGGGAGGTGGGCGGCGCAGCCCGGGTGTGGCCGCGCACGATACCGACTGGTTGGAATGCCTGATAAGCCTGTCGAGTGTCACGTTTCGAGTTCGATGCGGCATCCGGTCGACAGCTGTCGCTCGACGAGCGGCACCCCCCGGACCGTAGGACCCTGGACGCGTGGATGACTTATGGGTAATGTCACACCCGCTCGCGTACCTACTGGTCGGTATGGTCGCGGGGAGCCGCGAACGACAGGAGGCGCGATGTCCGTGACCAACCACCAGATCCGTCTGGCAGCCCGCCCCGTGGGCGACGTGAAGCCCGAAGACTGGGAGCACCGTTCAGAACCCCTCGGGGAACCGGGCCCGGGCCTGTTCACGGGCCGGACGCGCGTCATCTCCCTGGATCCGGCCATGCGGGGCTGGCTGGACGACCGCCCCTCCTACCTGCCGCCGGTGGGTATCGGGGAGGTGATGCGCGCCGGATCGGTCGTCGAGGTCACCGCATCCAACCACCCCGGCTTTCAGCCGGGTGATCACGTGGTCGGCACGTTCGGCGTGCAGGAGTACGTGGTCTCCGACGGCCGGGGCGCGATGAAGATCGACACCTCGCTCGCCCCGCCCTCGACCTACCTGGGAGCGCTGGGCATGCCCGGCATGACCGCCTACTTCGGCCTGCTGGACGTCGGCGCGCTGAAGGACGGCGAGACCGTCGTGGTGTCCGGGGCCGCCGGTGCGGTCGGCACCATCGTGGGTCAGATCGCGAAGGCCAAGGGCTGCCGGGTCGTGGGCATCGCCGGCGGACCGGAGAAGTGCGCGTTGCTCACCGGCGAACTCGGATTCGACGCAGCGATCGACTACCGGGCCGAGGACGTCAGGAAGGCGCTGCGCGAGCACGCCCCCGACGGCATAGACGTCTACTTCGACAACGTCGGAGGGGACATCCTCGATGCCGCCCTGACCCGGCTGGCGATGCACGCGCGCGTCGTGGTCTGCGGTGCGATCAGTCAGTACAACAACGCCACCCCGGTCAAGGGCCCCTCGAACTACCTCTCGCTGCTGGTGCGCCGTGCCCGGATGGAGGGCTTCGTCGTCTTCGACTACGCCAAGCGCTACGCGGAGGCGGCCCAGGAGATCTCCGCCTGGATCGGCGCCGGCCGCATCAAGGTCAAGGAACATGTGGTGAGGGGCACCGTGGACGACTTCCCCGAGACGCTGCAGATGCTCTTCCGTGGCGAGAACGTCGGCAAGCTCGTGCTGGAGCTGGCGTGACCGCCGCCGAGAGCGGGGCCGCAGCCCTGCAGGGAGAGCAGAGCGAGGGCACCGGGCTGCAGGGGAAGGTGGCGATCGTCACCGGCGCTGCCAGCGGACTGGGCCGGGCCACGGCGCTGGCACTGGCGAGGGCGGGGGCACACGTGGTCGTCGCGGACCTCGACGCGCGGGGCGGCCGGGAAGTGGCCGACCTGGTCGACGGCCACTTCCACGCCTGTGACGTCTCCGACCTCGACGCCAACCGCGCGCTGGTGGACTTCACCCAGGAGCTGCACGGCGGTGTCGACATCGCGGTGCTCAACGCGGGCGTGGCGACCGGATGCGGCGTCGGCGAGGATTTCGACCTGGCGCGCTACCGCCGGGCGATGGGGGCCAACCTCGACGGCGTGGTCTTCGGCACCCACGCCGTGCTGCCCGCGCTGCGGGCCCGTGGCGGAGGATCGATCGTGGCGACCGCGTCCCTGGCGGGCCTGGCGGCGGTGCCGCTCGATCCGCTGTATGCGGCCAACAAGCACGCGGTCGTGGGACTCGCCCGCTCCCTGGGTCCGGCTCTCGCGCCGGAGAACGTGCGCTTCAACGCGGTCTGCCCGGGGTACGCGGAGTCGCGGATCATCGACCAGCTGCGCGGCATGCTCTCCGAGCACGGTGTACCGGTCATCCCGGCCGAGGTCGTCGCGGACACGGTGCTGCGGATCCTCACCGGTGACGGCACCGGGGAGTGCTGGTTCATCCAGGACGGCCGCGAACCGGAGCCGTTCCGCTTCCGCCGCGTTCCCGGCCCGGGCAAGCCCGTCGGCGTCTGAGACGCTTCCGGGGTGGGTCCAGGGAACGACGGGGCCCACCCCCCCACCGCCGTCTGGAACCGGCTCGAACGGTCACCGGTCACTTCGGTCAATCACGAAAGACGCACCCCGGAAGCAGCCCCGACCCTCTGGTGCCGGGCAGGTCCTCCGTCGCCGTGGTGATGCGGGTGATGAGTGAGCCGATCAGCGGCCGGCGTCCGACACCAGCTGCCCTGTCAGCAGCTGTCACAGTCTCCCGGCCGGAGGTGTGAGGGCGGCGCAACCGAACTTCCCACATGCCTAACAGGTCGGAAACCGGCGGCTGCGGTGGTCGGGCTAGCTTCGTGACCATGAGGGTGTGGACGCCACTACAGACGGCGCTCGGCAGGCTCGGCACAGTCGGCAAGAGCGCGTTAGGCCGCGGCAGTTCGGGGCGCCAGCACCGTGGCCGAACGTCTCCCGGCCGTCGGCCGATGCCTGGCTGGCGCAGCATCAGGGGCCGGGTGGCGGTGGTCATCACCGTCCCGATCTGCCTGCTGCTGGCAGTGGCCGGTCTCATGGTGAACGGCCGCGCCGAGGCCCTCTCGGACGCCCGGACGACCCGTACCGAGGTCGGCCTCAGCTTGCGCATCCAGGCCCTGGTGCACCAGCTGCAACGCGAACGCGGGCTGACCAACGGCCTGTTGGGGGGCGAGGCGGATTTCCGTCCACCGCTCGCCGCCACGCGCAAGCGCGTCGACACGGCGCTGCGCGCAATGCGCCGCGAAAGAACCGTCGAGGATGTCGTCCATCGGCACCTGCAGCACCTCGGCGACGTCCGGGCCGCCACCGACACGGACACCGCGGACCGGGCCGCGACCCTGGCGTTCTACACCACCGCCGTCGACGCCCTCAACGCCGTCGACCCGGTGGCCGGGACCGCGGCCGGCGCCGACCGCCGGCTGCGCAACGGGTTGGAGGCGTTGCGGGAACTGGCCGTGGCGAAGGAGTCGGTCGCTCTCGAACGCGGGCTCCTCAACGGCGTGTTCGCCGAAGGCGGCTTTCACGGCCGTGAGTACCTCACCTTCACCGAGGTACGTGCCACGCGTGTCGCCGCCCTCGCCCGGTTCCGGCAGGTCGCCACCGCACCCCAGCGCGCGGCCCTGAACAAGGCCTTCGGCACCAAGCACGCCGAACGCTCCACCGCCTACGAGAACCGGGCGGAAGGCGCCGCCGACGGCTCCGCGCTGCACGCCGATGCCGGCGCCTGGTGGGACGCGATGACCGTCCTCGTCGACGATCTGTACGCCGTCCAGCAGTCGGTCGGTGACGACGTACGGGATCGGGCCGATCGGCTCAGCCGCGACGCCGAGGCGGGCCTCGCCGCCTCTCTCGGCGCAGGACTGCTCATCGCCGCCCTCGTCGCGGGCCTCGCCGCCTTTGCCTCCCGATCCCTCACGCGCCCGCTCGGTGCGCTCGCCGAGGCCGCCCACGAGGTGGCGCGGCACCGGCTGCCCGCAACGGTCGCCCGTATCCAGCAGTCCCCGCAGGACCATGCGGAGCTCCTCCTGCCGGGGGACGTCCCGGACAGTCCCGATGCACAGCCGCTGGGCGGGGCGGTGGAGATCGTCGAGGTAGCGGCGTCCCTGCACCAGGTGGAACGCACCGCCCTCCACCTGGCTGCCCAGCAGGCCGGCCTGCGTCGCAACACCACCGAATCGCTCGCCAATCTCGGCCGCCGCAACCAGAACCTCTTGCGTCGTCAGCTCGGCCTCATCACCCGTCTGGAACGGCAGGAACTCGATCCGGACGCCCTCGCCGAGCTCTTCGAGCTCGACCACCTCGCCACCCGTATGCGGCGCAACGCCGAGAACCTTCTGGTCCTGGCCGGGCAGAACCCGCCGCAGCCCACGGCGGCAACCGCCGACGGCCTGGAAGTCGTCCAGTCCGCCGTTGCCGAGGTGGAGCAGTACCGGAGGGTGCTGATCGCGGCCGTGGAGCCGGTGCGGGTGCGCGGGTACGCCGTCGCCGACGTCGCCCACCTCCTTGCCGAACTCATCGAGAACGGGCTGACGTTCTCGCCGCCGACCGAACCGGTCGAGGTGCACGGCTGGTACGACACCGAGGACGACACGTACTGCTTCGCCGTCGTCGACCACGGCATCGGCATGTCCGAAGCCGACAAGGAACGCGCCCACGCCCGCTTCTCCGACATCGGTGAAGAGGCCTTCCTCGCCGCGCCCACGCGGTTCCTCGGCCACCTCGTCGTCGGCCGACTCGCCCGCCGCCTCGGTGAAGGCACCCAGGTCCACCTCTTCGACACCACCGGCGGCGGCCTGTCCGCACTCCTTGCCCTCCCCGGGCGCCTGCTCGCCCCCGCGGACGGCCCCTCCCTTCCACCCCCGCCCGCCCGGCCCGCCGTCTCCGGCCTGCTCAACGGTTTCAGAGCAGGTGTTGCTCGTGCCGAGGCCCGACGCACACAAGGAGCGTCATCGTGACCACCGCCGTTCAGAGTTTCGGCTGGCTCATCTCGGAGTTCGTACGCACCGCCGACGGCGTCACCGATGCCGTCGCCGTCTCCTCCGACGGCCTGCTCATGGCCTCCTCGGACAGCCTCGGCCGAGATCGCGCCGACCATCTCGCCGCCGTAGTCTCCGGCATCACCAGCCTCGCCCAGAACGCGTCGACGGCACACGGCTTCCACGGCATGAAGCTCGTCATGATCGAGATGCTCGGTGGCTTCCTCATGGTGGGCCGCATCCGCGACGGCAGTTGCCTCGGCGTCCTGGCCGCAGAGGGGTGCGACGTCGGTCTGGTCGGCTATGAAATGGCCGTTCTCGCCGACCGCGCCGGAGAACTGCTCACCCCGCAACTGGTACGCGAACTCCACTCGGCTCCCCTGGCCGCGAGGTAGGTACGGCGCACTCCGGCCGCCTGCGTCCCAGGCCGCTGCCGATGCCGCACGACAGCCTGGCCCCCGGCCGCGCCCCACCTCTGTCTCACTCGGACACTGTTGGTGACGGTGTGCACGACTCGGGTGCGAAGGGTCCTGCGCGGGCGATGAGCAGGGCGACATCGTCGTGGTTGTCGGGGTGCCGGAGCCCGTCGAGGAGGCGGTCGCAGGTTTCCTCCAAGGCACCGTCGGGCGCGTCGAGGAGACGGAGGAGGCTGTCGAGGCGTCCGTCGATGGAGTGGTGGCGGGTCTCGACCAGTCCGTCGGTGTAGAGAACCAGCTGGTCGCCGAGGCTGAAGGCCAGAGTGGTCGTTTCGAACGGGACACCGCCGACTCCGAGCGGGACGCCGCTGGGCAGGTCGAGGAGTCGAGGGTGCTCGCTGCTGCGGACGAGGACGGGCGGCAGGTGCCCGGCGTTGGCGATGTGGCACACACCGCGGTGGGGATCGTAGACGGCATACACGCAAGTGGCGATGTACTGCTCCAGCCTGGAGGTGATCGAGTCGAGCTGTTCGAGGATGCGGGCGGGGTCGAGGTTGAGGTCGGCGAAGGCGGCGGTGGCGGTGCGCAGGCGTCCCATGGCGGCGGCGGCGTCTATGCCGCTGCCCATGACGTCGCCCACGACGAGCGCCGTCCTGTCGCCGCCGAGCGGGAGCACGTCGTACCAGTCGCCGCCGACCTCGTAGGCCGCCTGTGCGGGCCGGTACCGGCAGGCGACCTCCAGGCCGGGCAGGCCGGGCGGGGCGGTCGGGAGCAGGCTGCGCTGCAGGGTCTCGGCCGCGTTGCGCACGCTCTGGTGCGCGCGGGCGTTGTCGATGCACACCGCGGCGCGGGAGGCCAGCTCGACGGCGATGGCGAGGTCGTCCTCGTCGAAGGGCCGTGGATCCCGGGCGCGGGTCAGCCCCAGGAAACCGAGGACGGTGCCTCGGGCGGTGAGAGGGACGGCCATGTAGGAATGCACCCCGGCACGGGCGAGCAGCAGGGCCGCGTGCTCGTTGCGGGCGATGCGTGACAGGTCGTTCCCGTCGGCGTGGGTGATCAGGACGGGCCGGCCGGTGCGCACGCAACGGGTGGCCACACGGTCGGCGTCGTAGGCGGCGATCTGGCCGGGCGCATCGGCGGCCTTCATCGCTTCGGTGGGGTAGGCGGCCTCCACCGCGAGGGCGCGGAAGAGGGCGGGGCCGCGGTCGGAGGCGGGGCGGTGTTCGTCGAGGACGGAGTCGAGCACGTCGACGGCGGCCAGGTCGGCGAACTCGGGAACGGTGACCTCCGCCAGCTCCCGGGCCGTCTGGTCGACCTCCAGGGTGGTGCCGATGCGCGCGGAGCCGTCGGCGATCAGTGCCAGGCGCCGTCTCGTCTGGCTGGCCTGCATGGCAGACCGGTAGCGGTCAGTGACGTCCAGCACCAGTTCGGCCACTCCCAGAACCCGCCCCTGGATGTCCTCCAAGCGGTACACCGAGACCGACCAGGCATGCGGGTGCCCGGGATCGGCCGAGGTGGGGCTCAGGACGGTGGCCTGGTCCACCAGGGAGATCCCGGTCTCCAGGACCTGCCGCATCGCGGCCTCGGGCACCTCGAATCTCGCGTCCTGCATGATCTCGCGGTAGTGACGGCCGAGGTGCTCATGTGCGGGAAGGCCGTGGATCTCCTCGAGAGCGGGGTTGACGGCCAGGTACCGCAGAGCGGTGTCGAAAATCGCGATCCCGATGGGGGACTGGGAGATCAGCCGCGTGGAGAACGCGACATCGCGCTCCACCTGGCGCAGCCGGAGCGAGTCGGTACCGAGCCCGAGGGCGTAGAAGTCACCGTGGTCGTCCAGCAGCCGCATGTTGCGCAGCTCCACCAGCCGCGTGCCGCCGTCCTTGCACCGGACGGGAAACGTGCCGCCCCAGCTCCGGCCGGTCTCCATGACCTGGGCGAACTTGGTGATCACCCACTCCCATTGCTCTTCGTGAACGAGCAGCTGTGCGGCGTACTGCCCGAGCGCCTCCTCGGCGGAGTAGCCGTACAGCTCCTCGGCCTGCGGACTCCACAGAACGATCCGCCCCTCGGCGTCCAGCAGCACCGCCGCGACACCGAGGAGGTCCATCAGCCCGCTCGGCTGTGACGGCTCGTCCCCCGGCCGGCGGGTATCCGCCCAGCCGTGGTCCGCGAAAGACCATCCGGCTTCGCTCATCGCAGGCACCCCTTTCGCCGGCCGACGCCACACGGGGCCGTCCGCCGGCCTGGGAGCCGCGCCTGTCCGCATCGGCAGGCGCTTCGACTTCCATGGTCCCCCTGGTTCTCCGGACAACACATCCTGGTCCATGGGGCGCGCCCACCTCTTCGGCCGACGGGTCCGCGGGTTCGGGGGCGGCTGCGCGTGCGGCCACCCTGCCGGCTCGCGCAAGGGCGGTTGTCCGCTGGTGGTGCACACGTCATCGCATCCTCGTGGTGGTGGCCGCGACCGTGGCAGCCCCACGTCGTCCAGCCGCGTGCCACAGGTCAGGATGCAGGCATGAGAATGCCTGCCGGTCACCCGAGCCTGCGCCCCTATCTGCCGTACAAGCAGCCCCGCATGACGAGCGATGACGGGCTGGTCGCCCATTTCCTCGGCACCAGTTCCGTTCTCCTGTCGGACGGGGAGACCTCCGTGCTCAGCGACGGATTCGTCACCCGGCCGGGGCTGCTGCGCGTCGCCCTGGGCAGGATCGCGCCCGACCCGTCTCTCGTGCGCGCCGCCGTCGACCGACTGCGGGTGAGGAATCTGGCCGCCGTGGTCTGCGCCCACTCCCACTACGATCACGCCCTCGATGCGCCGGTGTGGTCCCTGGAGACCGGTGCGGAGCTGGTCGGATCGCCCTCCACCGCGAACATCGGCCGCGGACTGGGAGTGCCGGAGTCGTCCTTGCGCGTGGTCGCGGACGGGGAGACCGTCTCCTACGGCCGCTTCGACCTCACCTTCCTGGACTCCGTGCACAGCCCCGGTGACCACTATCCGGGCACCGTCGACCAGCCCCTTGTGCCACCGGCCCGCGCCGGCGCATGGAAGACCGGCACCGCCTACAGCGTGCTCGTCTCCCATCCGGCAGGCCGCATCCTGCTGCACGCCAGTGCCAACTTCCGCCCCGGCGCCCTGCGGGGCCGGCCCGTCGACGTCGTCTACCTCGGCATCGGCAACCTGGGCAGACAGCCGACCGAGTTCCTGCGTACGTACTGGGACGAGGTCGTGACCGCGACCGGGGCCCGCCGGGTCGTCCTGGTGCACTGGGACGACTTCTTCGTCGGTCTGCACCGGCCCCTGCGGCCCATGCCCTACTTCCTGGACGACATCGACGCCACGATGAGCCGACTGTTGCCCCTGGCCCGCCGCGACGGTGTCGACGTCGTCCTGCCCGTCGCCTGGCAACCGAGCGCCCCTCTAGCCGACCTCGCGTGAACCGATCCCGCACGGTGTGCGCCAGAGCCCGGCTGCCGGTGTCCGGACAGCTCATCGCGACGTCTCACCCGACGGTGGCCCGCCCCCGAAGGCCGTTCGACGACTGGTCCTAGGCGTCCCGCTCGACCGTGGACAGCTTGTCCGGGTTGGTGACCAGGTAGATCTCGCGGACCTGGTCACCCTCCGGGGCGAGGTCCATGACCATCACCCCGTGCGGGGAGCCGTTCTCGAAGACCACCACGGACGCGTCACCGTTGACGTCCCGGTGCTGGAACTCCAGCCCGGCCGGTGTGCGCGACGCGTACCCGGTCAGCGCGCGGGCCACCTTGTCCCGCCCCCGGATCGGCCGGGGCGCCGCCTGGGCCTTGCCCCCGCCGTCGGTCCACAGCGTGGCGTCCGGCGCCAGGATCTCCAGCAGGGCACCGAGATCGCCGCCGAGCGCCGCGGCGACGAACCGCTCGGTGACCTGCCGACGGACCCGCGGGTGGGCCCGGTACCGGGGGCGGCGCGCCTGCACATGCCCACGGGCGCGGTGCGCGAGCTGCCGCACGGCAGCAGGGGTGCGGCCGAGGATGTCCGCGATCTCGGTGTGGGCGTACCCGAACACCTCGTGCAGGACGAACACCGCCCGCTCCAGCGGGGTCAGGGTTTCCAGGACGACCAGCAGCGCCAGCGACACCGACTCGGTGCGTGCAGCCAGGTCCGCGGAGTCGGCCCCGCCGTCCGTGATCAGGGGTTCCGGAAGCCAGGGCCCGACGTAGGTCTCCTGCCGCCTCGCGATGCCCGCCCGGCGCGCGAGCGCATGCCGCACGGTGATCCGCACCAGGTAGGCGCGGGGGCGTTCGATCGCGGGCGCGGGGTCGGCACCCGCACCGTCCTGCCTCCCGCCGTCCGGCACGGTCGCGCGTGCCGTCCTGCCGGACCAGGACAGCCAGGTCTCCTGGAGCACGTCCTCGCTGTCGGTGACGGTGCCCAGGATGTTGTACGCGATGGCGAACAGCAGCTCACGGTGGTCGAGGAACACCTGCGTCGCGGTGTCCGCATCCGTGCGCACCCGGTCGTCGGCCATGACATCTCCTCACAACGGCTCCCTACCCAGAGGTGCCGCGCCCCGGCAGTGTGACGTCCCGCGGCCCGTGTGTGCCGCATGTCTCATCGCGGGCCGACGATGTCACACCGGCCGTTTCCCGGTCCCTCTCCACCGGCATGGCACGCACCTCGGCCCCGAGGACTGCGGCAAGGAGAGAGGAGATCCCCGTGAAACTCGTCGTCTTCGGAGCGAACGGGCCCACCGGACGCCAGGTCACGCGGCAGGCGATCGCCGCAGGCCACACGGTTACCGCGGTGACCCGCCAGCCCGGTGCCTTCCCGATCACCCATGCCCGGCTGCACGTCGAGGAGGCGGACGTGCTGGACCGGACGGCGGTCGAGCGTGTGGTGGCCGGGCAGGAGGCCGTGATCTCCACCCTTGGAGTCCCCTACGGCCGCGCCCCCGTCACCGTGTACTCGACCGGCATCGCCCACATCACCGGGGCCATGACCGGGCATCGGGTGTCCCGTC
The DNA here is from genome assembly GCF_040642095.1 of Streptomyces sp. NPDC020362. Lineage (NCBI taxonomy): Bacteria > Bacillati > Actinomycetota > Actinomycetes > Kitasatosporales > Streptomycetaceae > Streptomyces > Streptomyces sp. NPDC020362. The sequence goes on along the minus strand of NZ_JBFAET010000048.1, from coordinate 7,143 downwards.
TGGTGTGCGTGACCTCGACCGTCCTGTTCGACGTGCCGGCACCCGGCGAAGGGCTGCTGTTCCGGAAGGTGGTCGAGCCGTTCTTCGTGCGGTTCATGGGGCGCACGGTCTACGCGGACATGCGGCGCATGGAGGAGATCGTGCGGGACAGCGGTCACGCCTGGACGATCGTCCGGCCCGGCGGCCTCTTCGACACGGACCGGGTGAGCGACTACCGGATCGGCACCGCCCGGCTGACGGGGCGCTTCACCGCACGCGCCGACCTCGCGCACGCACTCGTGCGTGAGGCCGGCACCGACACTCATGTACACACCTGCCTGGACGTACGCACCACCGAAGGCGCTCCGACCTTCCTCGACCTCATCAGGAAGGAGGCGTTCGGCCGGGGCGACTGATCCGTCGCGTCCCGCCGCCCTGCAGCTGCGGAGAGGGCAGGATTCGAACCTGCGTGGGCCGTGAAGGCCCGACCTCGAGGCGTGCTCGCTGGTCCCCGATCAACCACTCCGGGCACCTCTCCCTGATCCCGGCGTCCGGTTTCCCGTGCCGTTCACAGGAAGACAGTGACAGGAGGGGCTGACATCACCCTGACGGACCGCCGGCAGGAGGCTGAGCCGTCCCGGTCGCCCGCGGCCACGGAGCCGGTCATCCCCGCCCGCCGTGCCAGCGGATGGCGGCGGCACCGGCGAAGTCGCCCGCGTGGGCGAATCCCGCCAGCACCACCAGGTCACCGTCCTTCACCCGACCCGAGCGGACCGCGCGGTTCAAGGTGACCGGGATGGCCGCTCCGAAGAGGTTCCCGTACTGGTCGAAGGTGTTCAGGTGCCGTTCGGGAGGCAGTTGCAGCGCCTCCTCCCAGTTCCGCAGGAAGGTGCGGTTGGGCTGGTTGGTGATGAGGACGTCGATGTCACCGGTCGCCACGCCGAGCCGTCGGCACAGGTCCGTGACGGCCTCCGGAACGAGGCGGTTGCCGCGTGCCAGGACCTTGGCGACGCTGGAGTCGGTGAACCCGATACGCAACTGGGACTCTCCCGGCTCCCAGTACTTGCGGCCGTCGTCGACCGCCACGGTCATCTCCCCGGCATGCTCGCCGAGGTGCCGGGTCTCCACGCCGAGGACCGGGGTGTCGGACGATCTCGTGACGTACCCGACGCCGCAGCCGTCGCCCGGAACGGCCGCCTGGGCGAGCCTGCGCACCTCGGACTGCGTGAACCACTGGCCTGCGGCGCTTTGCGCGTTGCAGATCAGCGCGGTCCGCGCGTCGGTGGTGGTGAGGAGCTGCCGGGCCAGCTTCAGCATGTGGATGAAGGAGGCACAGCCCGCGTTGGCCACGTCGACGAGCCACTCCGGGTTCAGGCCCAACCGGCGTGCCACCTCGGTGCCGGCTCCCACGAACGGCAGGTCCGGCAGCTGGCTGTGCACCAACAACACGTCGACGCCTCGGATCGCGGCCCTGCCGTGCCGTTCGATCAGGGGTTGTACGGCACGCTCGACCATGTCCGCGTTGGTCTCGTCCGGGGCCACGTGATGCCGTAACGGCGGGACCTTGAACATGGGATGGTTGCGGAGCTTGTCCTCGGCTCCGGGGTAGTCGGTGTAGAACTCGGCGGGCACCGGATCGCCGGGGAGGTAGCCTGCGACGTCGGTGAGACTGACCGTGGTCACCGCTGTGCCGCCGTCGCCGGAGCCACGCAGACGGGCAGGCCGTTGCGGTGACGGTGTTCCAGGATGGCCTTGAGGTTGTTCATCTCCACCGTGTGCCCGGCGTAGAACAGGTCCCAGTAGTCGCCCACCCAGGGCCGGTCCGGGCGGGGGGCCGCGTCGGGGTGCGGGTTGGCGTCGTAGTAAGGGTGCCGGCAGTTGGTCCACGTGATGACCGATCCGGGCTTGTCGAGCACCAGGCGGGCCGGTACGACGCGCATCAGGTAGATCATCCACAGCTTCTCGCCCTGGTCCCAGGAGCAGTGGTAGTCCACGGTCATGGTCTCGGGGTGGGCGGCCACCCTGCAGTAGATCCTGGTGTCGTCCTCGAGCCGGTCGTGGCCGGCCCACAGGCCCGGTGTGCCGGTGGGTGCGAAGTCCCGCAGGCTGCAGGTCCACTCCTCCAGGTGGTGGCCCTGGCGCAGGTAGTCGTAGGCCGACTCCGGGGGGCAGTCGACGTACTCGTGGATGGTGCAGTACTGCCCGTAGACCTGATGGTGGGGGTAGACGGCGTGGGTGAGCTCCATGCAGTGGGCGGTCAGCTCCTCCTTGCCAGGGTTCTCGATCCGCATCAGGCCGGGGATGTCAGCCAACGTGGACGACTCCTCGCTCATCCGCATTCTCCTTTCTGCCGGGGTGTTCAGTGCGGTCGGGGTGTTCCGTGCCGTCGGTGGCCGTGGCGAAGGACTGGAAGGGAAGGAAGGGAGGGATCTCCTCCGGGTCGCAGTCCAGCGCGACGAACGCGGGGCCGCCGCTCGTGTTGGAGCGCAGCAGTGCCTTGCGCAACTGCGCCGCGTCGTCGGCTCCGGTGACGTCGAGAGAGGGGAAGGCAGCGGCCACTCCGGCGGCGAGGTCGGTCCGGCCGAACCGGTCGTCGGTGCGGATGCCGCCCTGGAGGAACTCCTCGCGCAGCGCGCACATGGCGTGGGCGTTGTTGTTGAAGACGACGAAGGTCACGGGTGCGGCGTACTCCACGGCGGTGTGCACTTCCATCCCGTGCATGAAGAAGGACCCGTCGCCGGCGAGTACGTAGGTGCGTCGCCCGGTGGCGAGGGCGGCGCCGATGCCCGCTCCGAAGGTGTAGCCCATGCCGCCCATGCCGACCGCCACCACGAAGCGGCCGCGGCGCGGTGCGGGCAGGAGATGGACCGCGCTGGCACCCGCGTTGCCGGCGTCCACGAACACGTGCGCACGCTGGGGAAGTGCTGCCTCCACCGCGGCGATCGCCTGGGCGTAGGGGACGGTTCGCCCACGGGCCTGAGGAACCCTGTCCGGCATGGTCGTGGGGAGGGGTCCGGCATGCTGCGGGCAGGCATGGGGGCGCGGCGGGAGCCGGCCGGTCACCGCGCGCAGCGCGTCCCGCAGGTCCCCGCCCAGTGCCGTGCCCGCAACGAACGGCGGTTCGGGACCGAGACACACGACTTCGGTGGCGGCCAGGGCCCGGTCGAGACCGGCCCGTGCCAGGAGCGGCAGCCGGGTCCCGGCCAGCAGGCACACGTCGGCCCGCCGCAGACACTCCTCGACATTGGCATGGCCCATCACCCCGGCCACGCCGGCGAACCGGGGATCACGGTTGTCGAAGACATCCTTGGCGTCGGGGGTGACCGCCACCCACGCCCCGAGGTTCCGGGCCAGTTCGGCCAGATCCGCACGCGCGTCCGCGGCGGCGACGCCTTCACCGGCGATGACCAGGACGCGGTCGGCCCCGCGAAGGATGTCCGACGCGGCGGTGAGGGCCGAGCTGTCGAGCCGTGGCGCCGATGGGGTCGACGCAGGCGTCGGCACGCCCGGTGTCGACGCCTGGCTGCGGACGGGCAACCGGATCCGTGCCTGCTGCACGTCCTTCGGCAGCAGCAGCACCGCCGGCCCCCGCGGGTCGGCCTGTGCCGCCGCCATCGCCCGGGGCAGCAACTCCACGAGCGAGTCCGCGTTTTCGACCCAGGCGCAGAACCGGGAGACCGGTGCGAAGACCTCCGCGACGTCGAAGGAACCCCCCTTGCCGCTGGAGTCCTGGAACGCCCCGTGGCCCGCCTGGCCGGTCGGCGGCTGGCCCACCAGGGCCAGCACGGGGACCCGGGAGGCGTAGGCCTCTGCCAGGCCCGGCACCAGATTCATCGCACCGCCGCCCGAGGTGGCCGCAACTACGCCGATGCGCCTGGTGGTTCGGGCGTATCCGTCGGCCATCGTGGTGGCGGAGAACTCGTGCTTGGCGACGACGCAGCGGACGGTGCCACCGCGGTGAACGGCGTCATACAGGTCCTCGATGTTCGCGCCGCCGACGCCGAACATGTGGCTCACGCCGGCCCTGGCGAGTTCCCCGGCCAGGTAGTCGACCAGGCGTATCGTTCCTGCCTCGGGTGTGTCCGAGGTCGGGGTGATCATGCGGGGCTCCTGTCCGTCTCATGGTGCCGGTCGATGAGGCCGGATGGCGAGATGACCTGAAAGCGGTGCCGGTACTCCCTCGGAGTGAGCCCCAGGGTCCGTCCGAAGGAGCGGAAGAACGTCTCGGGGGCCGCGAATCCGCAGCGGGCCGCGACCTGGCTGATCGTCAGGTCGGTGGTTTCCAGCAGCTCGCGCGCGCGGGAGATGCGGGTCCGCTCGACGTACTGGCCGGGTGTGGTGCCGACCTCGCGCCTGAAGACCCGGGCGAAGTTGCGCAGGCTCATGTTGGCCTGCTGGGCGATCTCGGCCAGGGGCAACGGGTTGTGCAGGTTGTCCAGGATCCACTCCTGCGCGGTCCGGATCGGCGGATGGTCGGCCAACTGGGCGTCGAGGACGGCGCTGAACTGGGACTGCCCGCCGTGCCGCTTCAGGAAGAGCACCAGAAACCGCGCCGTCTCCAGCGCGAGCGCCGCACCGTGATCGGCCTCCACCAGGGCCAGCGCCATGTCGATCCCGGTCGACACACCCGCTGACGTCACGAAGGGGCCGTCCCAGACGAAGATCGGCTCGGCGTCCACCGTCACGTTCGGATAGCGGCAGGCCATCGCCTCGCTGTACGCCCAGTGCGTGGTGGCGCGTCTGCCGTCCAGGAGGCCCGCCTCGGCCAGCAGAAAGGATCCGCCGCATACGGAGGCGACCCTGCGCGACCGCGCCGCTGCACGGCCGATCCAGGAGACCAGCGCCCGGTCCCGGAGCGCGTCGCCGAGACTCCATCCGCCCGGCACGAGAAGCGTGTCGATGGGGCCCCGCCCTGCCTCCAGCGGCGAGGCTCCCACGGTCACTCCTGAACTCGTGCGCACCAGTGGTGCGTCGGCGGAGACCAGGTCGATCCGGTAGGGAGCGCCCGACGGGGCGAGAAGCCGGTTGGCCGTGTCGAACACTTCCATCGGGCCGGTGATGTCCAAAGCCATCGCACCCGCGTACACCACCACAACAACACGTCGCTCCAACACGGTCACAGCCTGTATCGGGCAACACACTGGCTGCAATGACAGTTTATTGACGTATCCGGCCAACAGGCAGTGGTCGGATGCGGGAGCGGGGGGCTGGCCAGCCGGTTTGTGTGCGGAGACCGGCAGCGACGGGTGAGGCAACTCACAGGAAACCGGCTCGTGTTGCCGGACCGGCGGCCCGTTTCCCGCGGCATCCGGCTGACGGCCCGGGTCGGCCACGACCACGGTCGGCGGCAGGCCGGCTCGCCACACGCCGAGTCCCGGCCGACGCCGTGGGGCTGGTGGATCGCGGGACGGCCGGGTCCGCACACCGCCTGCGCCGGCCGTTGCCTGCGCCCGCGTGTGTCGCCGTCGGACGGAAGGAGCCCGCTGCGGCCGCCGCGAACCCCTGTGGCAGACCAAGATCATCCGCACCGTCCCACTGCCGGTGCGCGAGCGGTGGCGGAAGCGAATAATCGGACCATGGGGCGTCGACTTGCCGACGTGAGCACTCGCGCCCGCCTGGCTGCGCCCGGCGAGGGTCTGGGGCTGGACGAGCTGGCGCTGGCCGCCCGGAATCACGGTCTGCCGCTGGAGGCCATGCGCTACGACGTGACGCCGCCGGGCCTGCACTACGTTCTGACCCACTACGACATCCCCCATGTGGCGGACGAAGCTGCCTGGCAGCTGACAGTGAGCGGACGCGTGCGGCGCGTACTGACGCTCTCGATGGCTCAGCTGCGTACCCGTCCTGCGGTCACCACGCGGGTGACCCTGGAGTGCGCCGGCAACGGCAGAGCCCTGTTGTCGCCGAGGCCGGTGAGCCAGCCGTGGCTGGTCGAGGCGGTGGGCACGGCGGAGTGGACGGGGGTGCCCCTGCGCCTGCTCCTCGACGAGGCCGGTGTCATGCCGGACGCGGTCGACGTCGTCTTCACCGGCGCCGATCATGGTGTGGAGCGCGGTGTCGAGCAGGACTACGAGCGCAGTCTTCGCCTCGACGTCGCCACCTGCCACGACCCCGAGGTGCTCGTGGCCTACGCCATGAACGGAGCGCCCCTGCCACCGCAGCACGGCAGGCCCCTGCGTCTCGTGGTACCCGGTTGGTACGGCATGGCGCAGGTGAAGTGGCTGCACGGCATCACCGTCGTCGACACCCCCTTCACCGGCTTCCAGCAGTCCGTCGCCTACCGGATCAGGCAGGAGCCCGGGCAAGCGGGGGAGCCGGTCACCCGTATCGCTCCCCGGGCGCTCCTGATGCCGCCCGGCTTCCCCGACTTCATGTCCCGCACGCGCGTGGTCGCGCCTGGACCCGTACTCCTCGAAGGACGGGCGTGGTCGGGATGTGCCCCGGTGACGGCGGTGGAGGTCAGCACCGACGGGGGCGCGAGCTGGCACCCGGCCGAACTCGAACCGGATCACGGGCACCGTTGGGCCTGGCGCCGATGGTCCTGCACGTGGCTCGCCGCCCCCGGCGACCACGTTCTCGGCGCCCGCGCCCACGACGAGGCGGGGAACACCCAGCCCCTGGAACAGCCGTGGAACCGAGGCGGCCTTGCCAACAACCTCGTCCAGCGTGTTCGGGTGTTCTGCCCGGACCCCGCCGACACCGCATGACGGCCCGCAGGGGCGACGAGCTGTGCCGAGGACGCCGGCTCGCTCCCTGCGAAAGTGCCTCCGCGAACGGCGAGGAGGTCATCGGGCTCCCGCCCGCGGAGGCCACTCAGTGTCTGCGTACCACTGCCGGCTCGTGGCGGCGCAGGAACCGGATCGTGAGGGCGAAGCAGGCCGTCGCCCTGCCGAACAGCATGCTTGTGCCGGTCAGCCACTGACCGGGTGTGTGATGCCACAGAGGGGCGGTGTCCGAAGAGGCCGCCTTGTCCTGCGGGCCGAGAAGCCGGCCGAGACCGACGGTCACGCCTTCCGCCGCGACGGTTCAACGCGACGGCACCAGCCAGGCCACCTGTTCGGCACCCGGGCCCAGGCTGGGCCCGCGTCGGTGAACTTCACCCGGGCGTCGACCGTGGCCCCGACCCGGCCCTTCAGCTCCGCTCCCGACACCTGGAAGTCGGCC
>NZ_JBFAET010000047.1:0-56651 GCF_040642095.1 Streptomyces sp. NPDC020362 | reverse complement strand
GGGGTTCTCTACCTCGGCGTGGCGGCCCGGCGTGGTCGCCGGGCCGCCTCATGAGTGTGACGGAGGGTCACTCCTCCACGGTCAGCCCCTTGCGCAGGCGCACCAGCGTCCGTGACAGCAGCCGGGAGACATGCATCTGGGAGATGCCGAGTTCCTCGCCGATCTCCGACTGGGTCATGCCCGCCACGAAGCGCAGGGACAGGATCTTCCGGTCCCGGCACGGCAGTTCGGCGATCAGCGGCTTCAGCGACTCGACGTACTCGATCCCTTCGAGCCCGTGGTCCTCGTACCCGATCCGGTCCGCGAGCGCACCCTCGGTGTCGTCCTCCTCGGGCTGGGCGTCCAGGGAGGAGGCGGTGTAGGCGTTCGAGGCGGCCATGCCCTCGACGACCTCGTCGTTGGAGATGCCGAGGCGCTCGGCCAGTTCCGTGACGGTGGGGGCGCGGTCCAGCTGCTGGGCCAGCTCGTCCCCGGCCTTGGCCAGGTCGAGCCGCAGCTCCTGCAGCCGGCGCGGTACGCGCACGGACCACGAGGTGTCGCGGAAGAAGCGCTTGATCTCGCCGATGATGGTCGGCATCGCGAAGGTGGGGAACTCCACGCCGCGCGAGAGCTCGAAGCGGTCGATCGCCTTGATCAGGCCGATGGTGCCGACCTGGATGATGTCCTCCATCGGCTCGCTGCGCGAGCGGAAGCGGGAGGCGGCGAACTTGACGAGCGCGAGGTTCAGTTCGACGAGCGTGTTGCGGACGTACGCGTAGTCGTGCGTGCCTTCCTCCAGCGACACCAGCCGCTCGAAGAGGGTCTTGGACAGGGCTCGCGCGTCCACCGCGCCGACCTCGTCGAAGGGGGGGATCTCCGGGAGTCCCTCAAGGGGGTCGAGGGCATCCAGGGGATCGATGGGATGATCCAGTTGTTCCGGTGGGGGTGTCGACGTCGCCATCCGGGTGTGCGAGGCGTCGAGCCGGGGTGACATGGGTGTCCTCCATCGTTCTCGGCATATGGCTGCCGAAGCCAGTACGTGCACTGCGGTGTGCGGCGCCTCCGAGGCCGGCTGTAGGGATGTGTGTCCTACTAGCCCTACCCGCTCCACCGAGCCGGTCGCAAGTGCGTTCTGCCGTGATATGTCCGATAATGCGAGGTTGTTCAGGTGTCGGAGTGCGCACAGAAGGCGTAATGTTCGAGGGCATCAGCAGCCACGACCTCGGGAGAGAGACGGCATGGACCACGGGACAGTCGGCAGTGCACGGTCGGGCCGGCTTCTGGTGGAGGTGCGGGAAGAGGGCTCCAGCGCCGTAGTGGCACCGGCGGGTGAGCTCGATCACCACACCGCCGATCTTCTGCGCGGGCCGCTCGACGACCTCCTGGGGAAGGGGTTCTCACGCCTCGTGGTGGACTGCTCACGCCTGGAGTTCTGCGACTCCACAGGGCTGAACGTACTGCTCGGCGCCCGGCTGAAGGCGGAGGCCGCCGGGGGCGGCGTGCACCTGGCGGCCATGCTGCCGGTGGTCGCTCGCGTGTTCGAGATCACGGGAGCGGAGGCGGTCTTCACCGTCCACGACTCCGTGGCGGCGGCACTGGCCGGAGAGGCCGGCTGAGCCCGCGCCCCTGCCGTCCTCGCGGGGACCGGTGTCGTACGTCGCACCGGTAGTGCCCGATGCGGGGGTGTTCCTCCGGGGCGGCCGGGCAGGAGAGATCCTGAAACCCGTCGTCCGCCGGGCTGCCGGGTCGCCCCGGGAACCGGCGAACGACCCGGGTGCGACGTACGTGTGAAGGGCGGACGGTGGACGGACCAGAGCAGTGGACGGCGCGGGAGTCGTCCGCGGACCGTGGGACGGACGGCGTACGACCGGCCGGCGCCGACGGTGCCGGACTTTTGAATCGTGAACCGGTGAATCGGTGAGGTGAAGCGCTGATGAGCACCACCCGGCCTTGCTCGCCGGGCGACCGCGGCCCGGAGCCCTGCGGCGCTTCCGGGGCGTCCGAGGGGGGTGCGCCGGAGACCGGCGCGTCCGCGGGGGCAGCCGCGCCGTCCGAGTCGACCGAGGGTGTGCAGGAGGCCGCGGGGCGGCAGGTCCGCAGGCTGCGCCTGGACGGCGAGAGCGGCGTCGTCCCGCTCGCGCGTGACTACACCCGCCAGGCACTGTACGCGTGGGGCTGGCTGCCCGCCGCCACCGCCGACCGGCGGGCCGCCGCCGAGGACGTGCTGCTCGTCGTGTCCGAACTGGTCACCAACGCCTGTCTGCACGCCGGCGGCCCCGAGGAACTGTTCCTCGCCTGCGACGACAAGGTGATCCGGGTCGAGGTCACCGACCGCGGCACCGGCCAGCCGGCCCCCCGCACCCCGCACCGCGCCGGCCGCCCCGGCGGTCACGGCATGTTCATCGTGCAGCGGCTGTGCCTGGACTGGGGCGTCGTGCGCACCCCCGGCCGCTCGGGCAAGACGGTGTGGGCTGAACTGGGCGCTCCTGCATGACCGTTTCGCCAGGCACCTGAGCCACCGTCTCCACTCGAATCCCCCGTTCCACACGCCGGATCGACACAACTCCGGCGTGTGCTGCGTCTTCCCTCCTCACGAGCCCCGGCGTACCTTGACGGCCAAATCTGATATGCCGTCAGGAATGAATGGGGTGGACCGACCGTGTCGTACCCGAAACGAACCGCCGCGCTCGCGTCCGCCGCCGCCCTGGCCGGCTCGGTGGTGCTGCTGGCCGCACCGGCGGCGCAGGCCGACGTCGTCGACGTCAACTACCACTGCAAGACGCCGATCGGCGACAAGAGCGCCGTCTCGCCCATCGACATCAAGGGTGTCAAGAGCGGCAGCGGCTACAGGATCACCATGTCCTGGCAGAAGGGCGTCTCCTCCAGCCCGGTCGAGCTGGGCAAGGGCGCGATGAAACCGAGCGCCACCATCAGGCTCGGCGGCGCCGACAGCGGCAGCCTCCCCGTGACGGGGCCGGCCAACTCGGCCGCGATCCCCGCCAACACGCCCATCAAGATCAGCGACCTGAGCGGTACCTACACGCCGAAGAAGACCGGCAAGGTCACCTTCACTGCGGCCACGCTCACCATCCAGGCCCTCGGCACGACGACGACCTGTACGCCGGCCAACAACCCGGGGCCCTCCCTGACGCTGGACGTGACGGCGGCGGGCGGCGGCTCCTCGGGCACCTCCGCCGACGGCTCCTCCGGCGCGAGCGGTACCGGCTCCGGGAACCAGCTCCCGCAGACCGGCCCCGCGGACTCCGCCGTCGCCCTCGGCACGCTCGGCGGCACGGTGCTGCTCGCGGGCACGGCGGGCGCACTGTGGCTGACCCGACGCAACCAGGCGGCACGCCGCTGAACCGCGGGTACGCCGCCGAGCCGGCCGTACGCCGCCGAGCCGGCCGTACGCCGCCGAACCGGCCGTACGCCGCCGAGCCGGCCGTACGCCGCCGAGACGGGCGCTACGCCACCGCGGCGGCCGTACCCCGCCGAACCACAGGTCAAGACCGCTGGAGCCGCCCATGCCGTCCGCCGCCCGTGCCCTGCCCCGCGCTCGCACCCGTGTCCTGCCCCGCGCCGGGCGCCTGCCCCCGGCCTTCGCCCGGACCGCGTCCCCGGGCCGGCTCGCGTTCCTGTGCCGGCTCGCGCCCCTGTGCCTGCTCGCCCTGCTGGGCGCGGCGCCCGCGGCGTCGGCCGCCGCGGGCTGGTCCGTCACGCCCTCGGGAGGCGAGCGCCCGTCCTTCTACGCCGAGGGCCCGCCCGGAACGGTCCTGCAGGACACGGTGTCCGTCACCAACCCCGGGCGCGCGCCCGTCGACGTGCACCTGTCCGGCACCGGCGTCCGGATCGCCTTCGCCGAGCGGGGCGTGCGCATCCCCGCCCGCACCCGTGCCGACGTGCCCTTCACGGTGAGCGTCCCGGCGGGCGCCGAGCCCGGCGACCGCTCCGGCACGATCGTCGCGCGCGACGCCGACGGCCGGACGAGGAGCGTGCCCCTGCGCCTGCGCGTCGGCGGCCCCGCACTCGCCGCGCTGACCGTCGAGCAGGTGGCGGTGCACGGCGACCGCATCACCTACGAGCTGGTCAACCGCGGTACGACCGTCCTCGTGCCCAGGCTCGCGGTCCGCGCGGACGGGGTCTTCGGCCGGGTCCTGGACCGCGCGCCGCGCACCCTCCCCGTCCGCCTGCGGCCGAGCGCGCGCCTGAGGCTGACCGAGCCCTGGCCGGACCGGCCGGCGCTGGACGCGGTCGACCTGCGGCTGACGGTCACGGCGCGGGGCGCGGCGCCCGACACGGCCGGTGCACAGGTGCGGTTCGTGCCGTGGGGGGCGGTGGCGGGCGGGGCCGGCGCGGTGCTCGCGGGGGCGGGCGCGGTGTTCGTCGTACGACGGCGGGGGAGCCGTACGGCGGACGGCGGCCCTGTGGACGGCGGCCCTGTGGACGGTGATCCGACGGGCGGCGGCCTGGCGGACGGCGAACCGGAGAACGGTGAACCGGTGGACGGCCTGGCGGACGGCGAACCGGAGAACGGTGAACCGGTGGACGGCCTGGCGGACGGTGGTCCGGCGGGCAGCGGCCGGGCGGGCGGTGGTCCCGCGGACGGCGGCCCGGGCGGGAGCGGCGCGGAGCAAGTACCCCGGTCCGGCGCCGGGCTGACGGCAGGAGCGGTGAAGTGACCGGCAAGGCGAGAATCCTGCGGCTGCCCGCGCTGGCGGCGGTGCTCGCGCTGCTCCTGCTGCCGCTCGCCGCCCCCGCGGCTCTGGCGGACGGGCCCGCCGTGAAGCTGTCCGAGTCCCAGGCGGGCACGGGCGGTTCGATCACCGTCAGCGGCAGCGGCTGGCGGCCGCACACCCTGCTGATGATGCTGATCTGCGGGCGGTCCGCCCCCTCCCGGGGCGTGATCGGCGGCACCAACTCCTGCGCCAACGGCGACGGACGGGCCGTGACCACCGGTGCCGACGGCTCCTTCGCCAAGAAGCTCCCGGTCGCCGAACCGCCCGTGCCGTGTCCCTGCGTGGTGCACGTCGCCACGGTGACCGGCGCGCAGGCCGAGGCGGACGCCGTCCTCCAGGTGGCCGGACACCCCGTCGCCCCGCTGCCCGCCGAGACCTCGGGAGGCCGGCTGTCGATCCTCTCCGACACCCGGCTGACCGGCTCCGGCTCCGTGCTGACCTGGTTCGGGGCACCGCCGAGCCGCACCCTGGTCTTCACCGCGGGCAACAGCGGCTCCGCAGCGATCAAGGACCCGGTCTTCCGGGTCGGCACCGCACACGGCGTCTTCGCACCCCAGTGGGACGAGCAGCAGTGGCGCGGCACCCTCGCGCCCGGCAGGAGGGCGCAGATCAAGCTGCCCGTCGAACTGTCGGCCGGGGCACACGGCGACTACACCGTCTCCCTCCGGTACGACGGCAAGGTCCTCGCCGAGCAGCCGTGGGGTGTGGGCCGCCCCTGGGGCGTGACGCTGTTCTGGATCCTGCTCTGCCTGGTCGTGCCGACCGCCGTCTTCCGCGCCGGGATGGCCGTGGTGGACCGGGTACGGCCGCGCCGGCCCGGCGGTGTCCGCCACCGGCGGCTCGCCCGGCCGGCACTGCGCCTGCCCCGCTCCCGCACCCCCGGGCCCCGGCCCGAACAGACTCCGACCCTGCCGTGGTTCACCCCGGACTCCGCTCCGGGCGACCCGGCCGGCCGGCTCTCCGCACCGCACGACGACAGCCCGACGAGTCCTACGACTCCCACCACGAAGGGACCCACGTGAGCATGCGAAGGAGAGGCACACCGGCCCGAAGGACGGGCGCCGCGGGCGCCGCACTGGCGCTCTGCTCGGCGGGCGTGCTGCTGGGCGTGGCCGCCACGCCCGCGCAGGCGGCCCAGGTGTCGTTCGCCACCCACTGCGTGCCGCCCGCGGGCATCGACCCGGTCGACGGCACCACGAAGGTCGAGATCACCGCGCCGGCCACGGCCAAGGTCGGCGACACGGTGGACATCGTGTGGAAGTTCGTGCAGGCCGCCTCCAAGAACCCGAACATCATCGACCTGCCCGCCAACTCGGTGCAGCCGTCCGGGGTGCTCAAGGCGGCCGGCGCGCAGACCGCCGACATCGCCCTGCAGGGACCGCGTCAGAACCCGGCGATCCCCAAGGGCGGCGACATGGTGCTCTCGGACATGAAAGGGAGCCTGAAGCTGACGGCGCCCGGCGAGGTGACGCTGACGCCGGACGCGTACACGGTCAACGCGATGTCGACGGACACCAAGTGCACGCCGAAGGAGACCGTGCAGAAGGCGGCGACGATCCAGGTGACGCCGGGGGGCGGCGGCACGTCGAGCACGACGCCGACCCAGTCGACCACCCCGACGCGGTCGACTACGCCGACGCAGAGTTCCACCGCCACGGCCACGTCGACCGGCGGCACCGGCCAGACCGACTTCCCCGGCAAGGAGGTCCAGGTGCCCTACGCCTGCAAGACGCCGATCGGCGACAAGAACGCGACCTCGCCGGTGCAGATCAACGCCAAGAAGAACAGCGGGAGCTACGACCTCACCGTGCAGTTCAAGAAGTCGGTGATGAACAGCCCCGCCGACATCCCGAAGGACTCCGTGAAGCCGTCGATGGAGGTGGCGCTGGGCGGCTCGGACAAGGGCACCGTGCACGTGGAGGGGCCGGCGAACGCGAACCCCATCAAGTCCGGTGACCCGATCGAGATCCCCGACCTCACCGGCACCTACAAGCCGGGCGCGAGCGGCACCTCGACCCTGTCCCCGGGGGTGCTGACCATCAAGGCCCTGGGCACGACGACGACCTGCACGCCCACCAAGTCGGAGGTCTCGCTCACCCTGGACACCACCCAGCAGCCGGGCGGCGCCTCGGGCGGCACGTCGACCTCCGGGGGTTCCTCGTCCTCGGGCGGCAGCAGCAGCGGCGCGGGCGGCCTGGCCGAGACCGGCTCCGGCGACCACGGCGCCCTCAAGGCCCTCGGTCTGGTGGCGGGCACGGCGATCCTGCTGGGCGCGGCGGTGTTCACGTTCATGCCGAAGCGCAGGACGCGGTAGTTCCCGGACAACGCAAGAGGGCCATCGCACCGTCAGGGATGCGATGGCCCTCCTGCGAGCACCGGACTACGTCAGTGGACGTCGCCCATCAGCTTGTTGACCTTGTTGCGGTACATCCACACCGCGACACCGGCGATCACGGCGAGCACCGCCTCCAGGGCGACGAAGCCCGTCTTGTCGAGGTTGACCCCGCCGACGGCCGGGTTCGACAGCAGGGCGGTGACCGAGTCGCCCGCGGTGACCGCGAGGAACCAGACGCCCATCATCTGGGAGGCGTACTTCTTCGGCGCCATCTTCGTCGTCACGGACAGACCCACCGGCGACAGCGTCAGCTCACCGACCGTCTGGACGAAGTAGATCGCGACCAGCCACATCGCCGCGGCCTTGTGACCGCCCTCGGCGATCGACAGCGGTGCGAGGAAGAGGAAGAAGGACGCACCGATCAGCACCAGGCCGGAGGCGAACTTCACGATCGTGCTCGGCTCCTGGCCGCGTCGGTTCAGCCACAGCCACAGCCAGGCGAAGACGGGCGCCAGAGCCATGATCATGACCGGGTTGACCGACTGGTACCAGGAGACCGGGAACTCCCAGCCGAAGACGGTGTTCTTGGCCGAGTCGCTGGCGAAGAGCGACAGGGTCGAACCGCCCTGGTCGTAGATCATCCAGAAGACGGCGGCGGCCACGAAGAACCAGATGTACGCCGACACCTTCGAACGCTCGGCCGAGTCCAGGTCCTTGTCCCGCAGGATGCGGGCGATGACCACGACCGGGACGATCAGACCGATGACGGTCAGCGGGATCAGGGCCCAGTTCAGCGTGAAGTGGCCGGAGAAGCTGACGGCGCCGTAGAAGACCGCGGCGATCGCCAGCCAGGTCAGGCCCTTGCGCAGCGTGGCGGACTTCTCGTCGGCCGACAGCGGCGTGGGAACGACGCTGCTCTTCTCGCTCAGGTGGCGGCTGCCGAGCAGGTACTGGGCCAGACCCAGCGCCATGCCGAGCGCGGCCAGCGCGAAGCCGAAGTGCCAGTTGACGTTCTCGCCGACGGTGCCGATGACCAGCGGCGCGGCGAAGGCGCCCAGGTTGATGCCGATGTAGAAGAGCGTGAAGCCACCGTCACGGCGCGGGTCGTCCGGGCCCTTGTAGAGGTGGCCGACCATCGTGGAGATGTTGGCCTTCAGCAGACCCGAACCGATGGCGACGAGGCCGAGGCCGACGAAGAAGCTGGCGGCCGCCGGCAGCGCCAGGCACAGGTGGCCGAGCATGATGATCAGGCCCGAGACGGCGACCGTCTTGCGGGGGCCGAGAACGCGGTCCGCGAACCAGCCGCCCGGCAGGGCGAGCAGGTACACGAGCGACACGTACACCGAGTAGATCGCGGTCGCCGTGCCCGCGTTCAGGTGCAGGCCACCCGGGGCCACCAGGTACAGCGGGAGCAGGGCCCTCATGCCGTAGTAGGAGAAACGCTCCCACATCTCGGTCATGAAGAGAGTGGCCAGTCCGCGGGGGTGGCCGAAGAAGGTCTTCTCGGACCCGGGGGTGCCCGGGCGGACCGAGTCCTTCGTCAGGCTGGACGCCATGGTCGTTCCTTGCTGGTCGGGACGCGCGTTGGAGCGTCGCGCGCCCGGTGGGGGTGCAGCCGGCACCGGCAGGGTCGGTCGTCCACCCCCACGCCCAGGGGGAGTCCGCTCCGGATCACGGCGCGGTGGACGGCGACCACCGGGATCCACGCCCCGGCGACGCATCGGTGCGTCCGGAGCCCGGCCAGAGGTCATTCCTTTCAAGGCTGGTCTGGACCAGCCCGCACACCAAAAAGACCTTCAGCGTCGAGTGTCCGCCGAAGGTCCCTGGTTGTACTACAGGCGTTCAGGTCACCATACGGCAGGACACTGCCGGATATGGAAGGACTTGAGACACGGATCACAGGTGTCGACGGAACCGCGCGACCGCTTTCGAAGGTCCCCCTACCATCGCACCTCCGGGGCAATGGTCCGGACCACCACGCCGACAAGGTAAGAAGCCCAGGAACCGATCACACCCCGGCACTGCACGCGGGCGGTCTACCATCACTGCATGACCCGTGTACTGCTCGCCGAGGACGACGCGTCCATCTCGGAGCCGCTGGCCCGCGCCCTGCGCCGGGAAGGTTACGAGGTCGAGGTGCGCGAGGACGGCCCCACCGCGCTCGACGCCGGAATGCAGGGCGGCGTCGATCTGGTCGTGCTGGACCTCGGCCTGCCCGGCATGGACGGCCTGGAGGTCGCCCGCCGGCTGCGCGCCGACGGCCACACCGTGCCGATCCTCATTCTGACCGCGCGGGCCGACGAGGTGGACACCGTCGTCGGCCTGGACGCGGGCGCCGACGACTACGTCACCAAGCCCTTCCGGCTCGCCGAACTGCTCGCCCGGGTGCGGGCCCTGCTGCGCCGCGGTGCGGCGGAGCCGCAGCAGCCGCCGGCCACGCACGGCGTGCGGATCGACGTCGAGTCGCACCGCGCGTGGATGGGCGACGAGGAACTCCAGCTGACCGCCAAGGAGTTCGACCTGCTGCGGGTGCTCGTCAGGGACGCCGGCCGCGTGGTCACCCGGGACCAGTTGATGCGCGAGGTCTGGGACACGACGTGGTGGTCGTCGACCAAGACGCTCGACATGCACATCTCGTGGCTGCGCAAGAAGCTGGGCGACGACGCGGCGAACCCCCGGTACATCGCGACGGTGCGCGGCGTCGGGTTCCGGTTCGAAAAGAGCTAGGCGCCGTAGGGGCTGATGCGGGGGATCGGCTGCGGGTCCGTTGTGGCCGGTCGCGCACACGCGGCGGAGCCGCACGTCGGCAGAGCCCCGCGCCCCTGAGGGCGTCGGCCGTGCCCGGGATGCCCGGCCGACCGAGGCACACTGGTCGTCGTAGGCCATCCCGGAGGACCCTGTGCGTCGTCGTCTCATCCAGTCCACCCTTGCCGTCGTGCTGGTGGTGATCGCGGTCTTCGGCGTGTCCCTCGTCATCGTCGAGACGCGGACGATCAGCAACAGTGCCCAGGAGCGTGTGGAGTCCGAGGCGCTGCGGCTGGCCAGCATCGTGGACAGCCGGATCCTCGCGGCGGAGAACGTCAACGCCGAGGTCCTGCGCAACCCGGTCAGCAAGGAGCAGTACGCGGAGATCCGGGTTCCGGGCCGGGCGCCGATCGCGATCGGCACCAGGCCCGAGGGGGACGTCATCCGCTCCACGCAGCGGGGCGAGGAGGGCGAGACGGTCACCGTCGAGGAGCCCCGCTCCGCAGTGACCCGCGAGGTCGGCCGGACCCTGCTGATCATCGCGCTGGTGGCGCTGCTCGCCGTGGTCGCCGCCGTACTGCTCGCCGTGCGCCAGGCCAACCGGCTCGCCTCCCCGCTCACCGACCTCGCCGAGACCGCCGAACGCCTCGGCTCCGGCGACCCGCGTCCGCGGCACAAGCGCTACGGCGTCCCCGAGCTGGACCGGGTCGCCGACGTGCTGGACTCCTCCGCCGAACGCATCGGCCGGATACTGACGGCGGAACGGCGCCTTGCGGCCGATGCCTCGCACCAGCTGCGCACCCCTCTGACCGCCCTGTCCATGCGCCTGGAGGAGATCACCCTCACCGACGATCCGGACACGGTGAAGGAGGAGGCGAACGTCGCCCTCGCGCAGGTCGAGCGGCTCACGGACGTGGTGGAGCGGCTGCTGACCAACTCGCGCGACCCGCGCACCGGCTCAGCCGTCCCCTTCGACCTGGACGAGGTCATCCAGCAGCAGCTCGCCGAGTGGCGGCCCGCCTACCGCAGCGCCGGCCGGGCCATCGTCAGCTCGGGCAAGCGGCATCTGCAGGCCGTCGGCACCCCGGGCGCGGTCGCGCAGGTGCTGGCCGCACTGATCGAGAACTCGCTGATGCACGGTGGCGGCACAGTCGCCCTGCGCACCCGTGTCACCGGCAACCAGGCTGTGGTCGAGGTCACCGACGAAGGCCCCGGGGTCCCGGCCGACCTGGGCGCGCGGATCTTCGAGCGGACCATCAGCGGGCGCAACTCCACGGGCATCGGACTGGCCGTCGCCCGGGACCTCGCCGAGGCCGACGGCGGCCGTCTGGAACTGCTCCAGGCCCAGCCGCCGGTGTTCGGACTCTTCCTGTCCCGCACGCCCCCGGCCCGCAAGTCGGACGAGGACCGGCCGATGGTCCGCTAGCAGCGGCCCGCCGGACAGGTCCCGCAGGTCCTGGGGAATCGCAGGTCCTACGAAACCGCAGGTCTCAGGGAACCGCAGGTCTCAGGGAACCGCAGGTCTCAGGGAACCGCAGGTCTCAGGGAACCGCAGGACCTGGGGGGAACCGACGGTCCTAGGGGACGCGCTGCGTCGACGAGGGGTTCTTCGACTCCTGCTCCAGGATCGACTCCGCGCTCGCCACCGCCTCCCGGGCGGGCAGCGCCGTGAAGACCCAGGTGCGGTACGACCAGAACCGGAACAGGGTGGCGATGCCGATGCCGAGGAACTTGAAGACGTTGCTCTGCAGCGGGCTGTCCCAGCCGAAGCCGTAGGTCGCCAGGTACAGCACGCCGTTCTCGATCACCAGACCGATCGCGCTGAACAGCAGGAAGAGCGTGAGTTCCTTGGTGCGGCCGCTCTTGTCGCGGTCCCGGTACGTCCAGTAACGGAAGCCGACGTAGTTGAAGGCGATCGCGACGACGGTCGCGATGATGCTGGCGCGTACCACCGGCAGGTCGGAGACGTGCCGGACCAGGTTGAAAACACCGAGATTGACAAGGACGCCGGCGCCGCCGACGGCGCCGAACTTGGCCACCTCGCGTACGAGCCGTTGCAGCCCCGAGGAACGAGGTTCCATGGCTGTGCAGCTCCCGTCCGTAGGTTTCGTCAACCCAGCCATGCTATCCAGGCGCTCAGCCCGCCGCTCCCGGACCCGGCCACAGCTTGGGAACGGGTCGGAAAGAGGTGGGAAAGCCCCGGGTAAGAGGGCGTGAGAGGGACGCGATCGGGCCGCCCCGGCGTGGCCGATACGCTAGGGGTGTGACGTTCCCGGTAGTCGGCATGGTCGGCGGGGGGCAGCTCGCGCGTATGACGCACGAAGCGGGCATCCCGTTGGGCATCAGGTTCAAGCTCCTCAGTGACACCCCTCAGGATTCCGCGGCGCAGGTCGTGAGCGATGTCGTCATCGGCGACTATCGCGATCTCGACACGCTGCGTGAGTTCGCGCGCGGTTGCGATGTGATCACCTTCGATCACGAACATGTACCCACCGAGCACCTCAGGGCCCTGGAGGCGGACGGCATTCCCGTGCGCCCGGGGCCCGACGCGCTGGTGCACGCCCAGGACAAGGGTGTGATGCGCGCGAAGCTCGACGCGATCGGGGTGCCCTGCCCGCGCCACCGGATCGTGAGCGATCCGCACGACGTCGTCGCCTTCGCGGCCGAGGGCGACGGCTTCCCGGTCGTGCTCAAGACCGTCCGCGGCGGCTACGACGGCAAGGGCGTGTGGGTCGTGGAGAGCGCCGAGGAGGCCGCGGAGCCCTTCCGCGCCGGCGTTCCGGTGCTCGCCGAGGAGAAGGTCGACTTCGTACGGGAGCTGGCCGCCAACGTCGTACGCTCCCCGCACGGCCAGGCCGTCGCCTACCCGGTGGTCGAGTCCCGGCAGGTCGGCGGCGTGTGCGACACGGTCGTCGCCCCCGCTCCCGACCTGGACGAGGAGCAGGCCCTCAGGGCCGAGGAGATGGCGCTGCGGATCGCCAAGGAGCTGGGCGTCGTCGGGCACCTCGCCGTAGAGCTCTTCGAGACCCGCGACGGCCGCATACTCGTCAACGAACTGGCGATGCGTCCGCACAACTCGGGCCACTGGACCCAGGACGGCGCGATCACCTCGCAGTTCGCCAACCATGTCCGCGCGGTCCTCGACCTCCCGCTCGGGGACCCGCGCCCGCGCGCCCGGTGGACGGTCATGGTCAACGTCCTCGGCGGCGACTACCCGGACATGTACTCCGCCTACTTGCACTGCATGGCCCGCGACCCCAAGCTCAAGATCCACATGTACGGCAAGGACGTGAAGCCCGGCCGCAAGGTCGGACACGTCAACACCTACGGCGACGACCTGGACGACGTGCTGGAGCGCGCCCGTCACGCAGCCGGCTATCTGAGAGGCACGATCACCGAATGAGCCCCGTTGTTGGCATCGTCATGGGGTCGGACTCCGACTGGCCCGTCATGGAGGCCGCCGCCAAGGCCCTGGACGAGTTCGAGATCGCCTACGAGGTGGACGTCGTCTCCGCGCACCGCATGCCGCGCGAGATGATCAGCTACGGCGAGCACGCCGCCGAGCGCGGCCTGAAGGTGATCATCGCCGGTGCCGGGGGCGCCGCCCACCTGCCGGGCATGCTCGCCTCGGTCACCCCGCTGCCGGTCATCGGTGTCCCCGTGCCGCTGAAATACCTCGACGGCATGGACTCGCTGCTCTCGATCGTGCAGATGCCGGCCGGTGTCCCGGTCGCCACCGTCTCCGTCGGCGGAGCCCGCAACGCCGGGCTGCTCGCGGCCCGCATGCTGGCCGCGCACGACGAGGATCTGCTGCAGAAGATGCGCGACTTCCAGCAGGACCTGAACGACCAGGCCACCGAGAAGGGCAAGCGGCTGCGCTCCAAGGTCGAGGGCACCGGCGGCTTCGGCTTCGGGAAGTGAGGCCCGTGACCTCACTGGACCAGGCCCGCGAGCTGCTGCGCGCGTACCCCGTCGTCGACGGCCACAACGACCTGCCCTACGCGCTGCGCAAGCAGGTCCGCTACGACCTCGACGCACGCGACGTCGCCGAACGCCAGGACGCCCATCTGCACACCGACCTGCCCCGGCTGCGCGAGGGCGGGGTCGGCGCCCAGTACTGGTCGGTGTACGTCCGCTCGGACCTGCCCGATGCGGTGCCGGCCACGCTGGAGCAGATCGACTGCGTACGGCAGCTGATCGAGCGCTACCCGCGGCAGCTGCGCGGCGCCCTGACGGCGGCCGACATGGAGGCCGCCCGCGCCGAGGGCCGCATCGCCTCGCTGATGGGCGCGGAGGGCGGCCACTCGATCGCCAACTCGCTCGGCACCCTGCGCGGGCTGTACGGGCTGGGCGTGCGCTACATGACGCTCACCCACAACGACAACGTGGACTGGGCCGACTCGGCGACCGACGAGCCGAGGGCGGGCGGCCTGACCGCGTTCGGCCGCGAGGTCGTGCGCGAGATGAACCGGCTCGGCATGCTCGTCGACCTCTCCCACGTGGCGGCGACGACCATGCGCGACGCCCTGGACGCCTCCTCCGCGCCGGTGATCTTCTCGCACTCCTCGGCCCGGGCCGTGTGCGACCACCCGCGCAACATCCCGGACGACGTCCTGGAGCGGCTGCCCGGCAACGGCGGCGTGGCGATGGTGACCTTCGTGCCGAAGTTCGTGCTGCAGGCGGCCGTCGACTGGACCGCAGCGGCCGACGAGAACCTGCGCTCCCACGGCTTCCACCACCTGGACACCAGCCCGGAGGCGATGAAGCTGCACCGCGCCTTCGAGGAGCGCACCCCGCGTCCGGTCGCCACCGTCTCGACGGTCGCCGACCACCTGGACCACATGCGCGCGGTGGCGGGCATCGACCACCTGGGCATCGGCGGCGACTACGACGGCACGGCCTTCACCCCCGACGGCCTGGACGACGTCTCCGGCTACCCGAACCTGATCGCCGAGCTGCTGGACCGCGGCTGGTCGAAGACCGACCTGGCCAAGCTGACCTGGCAGAACTCGGTACGGGTACTGGGCGCGGCGGAGGACGTGGCCCGCGGCCTTCAGGCGACCCGTCCGGCGTCCCACGCCACCATCGAGTCGCTGGACGGCTGAGCGTCCAGGGCGGGGTAGTCGTTGTAGCCGTCGGCCCCGCCCACGTACATGAAGTACCGGTCCCGGACCGGGTTGAGCGGGGCGCCCCGGCGCAGCCGTTCGACCAGGTCCGGGTTGGCGAGGAACGGCCGGCCGAGCGCCACCAGGTCGGCGCCGGCCGCCAGCAGGTCCTGCACGCCCCGGGTGACGGCCTCGGTGGTGAGGTCCGTCAGGTCCGGGTTGCCGATCAGGACGCCGGGCCAGTCGGCGCGGATCCGCCGGTACCAGCCGGTCTCCGGGTCCGAGCGCACCAGGTGCAGATAGGCGAGGTCCAGGTCCTTCAGGCGAGCCAGGAGCGCCGCGTAGAGGCCGTCGGTGTCCTCCTCCACGACGCCGTTGACGGTGGAGCCGGGGGAGATCCGTACGCCCACCCGCTCGGCGCCGATCGCGTCGGCCACCGCCTCGGTCACCTCGGCCGCGAAACGCACCCGCCGCCGGGCGGAGCCGCCGTAGCCGTCCGTGCGGCGGTTGGTGTTGTCCGCGAGGAACTGGTGCAGCAGCATGCCGTTGGCCGAGTGCACCTCCACGCCCTCGAAACCCGCTGCGACGGCCCGGCGGGCGGCCTCGGCGAAGTCGGCGACGGTGGCCCGGACGTCGTCGGCGGTCATCTCCCGGGGGACGGCCGCGGGCCGGTGCCCGTGCGGAGTGAAGATCGTCTCCGGCAGCGGGACCGGGGAGGGGGCCACCGGCGTCAGACCGGTGGTCGCCGGATGGCTGACCCGGCCGCCGTGCTGGAGCTGCAGGAACATCCGCCCGCCGCCCGCCCGCACGGCCTCGGTCACCCGACGCCAGCCGGCCACGTGCCGGTCGGTGTGGATCGCCGTGATGTTCGGGTACGTCTGTCCGACCGGGTTCGGCGTCGAGCCCTCGGCGATGATCAGCCCGGCCGTGGCGCGCTGGGCGTAGTGCGTGGTCATGAGCGGGGCGGGGGTGCCGTCGGCCTCCGCGCGGTTGCGGGTGAGCGGGGCCATCACCAGGTGGTGGGGGAGTTCGAGCCGTCCGAGCCGGGCCGGTGCCAGGAAGTCCGTGGTCTGCGTCATGCCCGTACGCTAGAACCTGACATCAGTGTCAGATTCAAGTCCCGGAGGAACTCGGAGGCTCAGATGCGGATCGGCGAACTGGCCCGGCGCACCAGTGTGAGCGAGCGGTCGCTGCGCTACTACGAGACCCAGGGCCTGCTGAGCAGCGCGCGCACACCCGGCGGGCACCGGGACTACCCGGAGGCGGCCGTCGACCGGGTCATCCGGATCCAGGAGTTGTACGCCGCCGGGCTGCACAGCGAGAAGATCCGGCAGCTGCTGCCGTGCATGCGGGACGGGGACGGCGGGCCCTCCGCGATCGCCACCCCGCGGCTGGTCGCCGACCTCACGGCCGAGCGCGACCGCATCGACCGCACCATCGCCGACCTGGTGCGCTCCAGGGAGACCCTGGACGAGGTGATCCGGGTGGCCGGGGAGGCCTGACAGACCGTCCCCCCGGCCACCCCGCTCATCTCTCCCGGGATCAGCAGGCGCAGAGGCAGAACGGGTGCCCCGCGGGGTCGGCGTACACCCGCCAGGTGCGCGAGCGGTCCCCGGCGTCCAGCGGCTTCGCCCCCAGTGCCAGCACACCCTTCTCGGCCGTGTCCAGGTCGTCCACCACCAGGTCCAGATGGAACTGCTGGGAGCCGTCCGGCGCGGGCCACTCGGGCGGGACGAAACCGGGCGCCTGCTGGAAGGCGAGCGCCTGCCCGCCCGGCATCTTCACATCGACCCACTCCCCGTCGCCCTCGACGGTGCCGCCGAGCACCTCGGCGTAGAAACCGGCGAGCGCGCGCGGGTCCGGGCAGTCCAGGACGACCACACCCAGCCTGGCGAGAGCCATGACGTTCTCCTCGCATTCGGAGTTGTTCGTGTCCGCGTTACCTTTAAATGAAGGCAACCGGTAACCGTTACTCGATGCTCCCGCACAGGAGGTAACGCCGCAACCGGATTCGAAAGGTAACTTGCAGGCATGAGTGAGAGATCGCCCGCCCCGGGAGGCCTGGCCCTGGTCGAGTCCCTGGTGAACACGCTGGACATCGAGTCGGGCGCCGACTCGCTGGACACGGCGGACGGCCGGGCGCGCCTCGGGCTCACCGAGGAGGAGGTGCCGCACGCCCGCGCACTGCGCGAGTCCCTGCGGGCCACGCTGCTCGCGCACGCCGGACACCCGCCGCACCGCGAGGCGACCCCGCTCGGCGAGCTGCTGGCGCACGCTCCTGTCCATGTCGCCGTCGACGACCGCGACGGCTCCGCGACCCTCGTCCCGGCGGGGGGCGGCCCGCTGCTCTCCCGGGTCGCCGCCGCCGTCGCCGAGGCGCTCGTCGCGGGCACCTGGATGCGGCTGAAGGCATGCGAGGCCGAGACCTGCCACTGGGCGTACTACGACCGCAGCCCCGCCGGACGCGGCCGCTGGTGCTCGATGCAGGTGTGCGGGGCGCGCGCCAAGATGCGCAGGTACCGGGCGAAGGAGCCATGAACCACAGGGGGTTCATCGGCCACGTATGTGTTCCGTGGTGCAGAATGCGGGAAGACGCCGGTTCGGCCGACTGAGCCTCGGCCGAACCGGCGTCACTTGCTCCCCCGCGCACAGGGATTCGTCTGCACGCGGATCTGTCTTGTACGCGGATCTGTTTCGTACGTGGATCTGTCCGTCCGCGGATCTGTCCGTGCGTGGATTCGTCCGCGTGCGGTTCCGCCTAGGCGGTCGGGCGGCCCATCGCCCGGTACGTCCATCCCGCGCGCCGCCACAGCTCCGGGTCGAGGGCGTTGCGGCCGTCCAGGATCACCCGGGCCGCCGCCACCTCGCCCAGCGCCGCCGGGTCCAGCTCGCGGAACTCCCGCCACTCGGTCAGGTGCAGCACGACATCGGCCCCCCGCACCGCCGCGCGGGCCGAGTCGGCGTAGCCCAGGGTGGGGAAGACCTTGCGGGCGTTCTCCATGCCCTTCGGGTCGTACACCGTCACCTGGCCGCCCTGGAGGTGGATCTGCCCGGCCACGTTCAGCGCCGGCGAGTCCCGGACGTCGTCGGAGTCGGGCTTGAAGGTGGCGCCGAGGACCGCGACCCGCTTGCCGAGGAAGGAGTCGCCGCCGAGGGCCTCGCGGGCCATCTCCACCATCTGGCCGCGCCGGCGCATGTTGATGGAGTCGATCTCCCGCAGGAAGGTCAGCGCCTGGTCCGCGCCCAGCTCACCGGCGCGCGCCATGAACGCCCGGATGTCCTTCGGCAGACACCCGCCGCCGAAGCCGATCCCGGCCCGCAGGAACTTCTTGCCGATCCGGTCGTCGTGGCCGATCGCCTCGGCCAGCTTCGCCACGTCACCGCCGCCGGCCTCGCACACCTCCGCCATCGCGTTGATGAAGGAGATCTTGGTCGCGAGGAAGGAGTTCGCGGCGGTCTTCACCAGCTCGGCGGTCGGGAAGTCGGTCACCACGAACGGCGTGCCCTCGGCGACCGGGGTGGCGTACACCTCGCGCAGCAGCTTCTCGGCCCGCTCGCCGCGCACGCCCACCACGATCCGGTCCGGGTGCAGGGTGTCCTGCACGGCGAAGCCCTCGCGCAGGAACTCCGGGTTCCAGGCCAGCTCGGCGTCCGCACCGGCCGGAGCGTGCTCGGCGAGGTAGGCGGCCAGCCGCTCGGCCGAGCCGACCGGCACGGTCGACTTGCCGACGACCAGGGCCGGGCCGCGCAGATGCGGGGCGAGGGAGGCGATGGCGGCGTCGACGTACGACATGTCGGCCGCGTACTCCCCGTGCCGCTGCGGGGTGTTCACACACACGAAGTGGACGTCGCCGAACGCGGCGACCTCGGCCCAGTCGGTGGTGAACCGCAGCCGCCCCGAGGATCCCTCGAAGCCCGCCACGTGCTTCCTCAGCAGCTCCTCGAGTCCCGGCTCGAACATCGGGGTCTCGCCGCGCTCCAGCATCGCGATCTTCTCGGGCACGACATCGAGCCCCAGCACCTCGAAACCGAGCTCCGCCATGGCCGCGGCGTGCGTGGCGCCGAGATAGCCGGTGCCGATCACGGTGATCTTCAGGCTCATGGATGTGCTCCAGATCGGGTACGTCGGTGATGCGGAGCCGAGCATAGTCTGGCTGTCCACCGGGCAATTTCCCCGCTGTCGCCAAGGTCACGTAGGCGTGCTTCGGGCAGGCCTCTAAAATTTGAGTTACTTAACGGTAATTAGCGTCAGTATCACTGCGTCTTTGGAGCGTGAGAGATCGTGGCCGGATCGGCTGACTTCGACCTGTACCGCCCGTCCGAGGAGCACGACATGCTCCGGGACGCCGTCCGCTCGCTGGTCGAGGCGAAGATCGCGCCGTTCGCCGCCGCGGTGGACGAGGAGGCCCGCTTCCCGCAGGAAGCCCTCGATGCCCTGGTCGCCAACGACCTGCACGCCGTGCACGTCCCCGAGGAGTTCGGCGGCGCCGGCGCCGACGCGCTCGCCACGGTCATCGTGATCGAGGAGGTGGCCCGCGCCTGTGTCTCCTCCTCCCTCATCCCCGCGGTGAACAAGCTGGGCTCGCTCCCGGTGATCCTCTCGGGCTCCGAGGACCTGAAGAAGAAGTACCTCACCCCGCTCGCCAAGGGCGACGCGATGTTCTCGTACTGCCTCTCCGAGCCGGAGGCGGGCTCGGACGCGGGCGGCATGACCACCAAGGCCGTCCGCGACGGCGACCACTACGTCCTCAACGGCGTGAAGCGCTGGATCACCAACGCGGGCGTGTCCGAGTACTACACGGTCATGGCCGTGACCGACCCGACCAAACGCACCAAGGGCATCTCCGCCTTCGTCGTCGAGAAGTCGGACGAGGGTGTCTCCTTCGGCGCCCCGGAGAAGAAGCTCGGCATCAAGGGCTCCCCGACCCGCGAGGTCTACTTCGACAACGTCCGCATCCCCGCCGACCGCATGATCGGCGAGGAGGGCACCGGCTTCGCGACCGCCATGAAGACCCTGGACCACACCCGCATCACCATCGCGGCCCAGGCCCTCGGTGTCGCCCAGGGCGCCCTCGACTACGCCAAGGGCTACGTCCAGGAGCGCAAGCAGTTCGGCAAGCCGATCGCCGACTTCCAGGGCATCCAGTTCATGCTCGCCGACATGGCCATGAAGATCGCGGCCGCCCGTGCCCTGACGTACCAGGCCGCGGCCGCCTCCGAGCGGGGCGACAAGGACCTCACCTTCCAGGGCGCGGCCGCCAAGTGCTTCGCCTCGGACGTCGCCATGGAGGTCACCACGGACGCCGTCCAGCTGCTCGGCGGCTACGGCTACACCCGTGACTACCCGGTGGAGCGCATGATGCGCGACGCCAAGATCACCCAGATCTACGAGGGCACCAACCAGGTCCAGCGGATCGTCATGGCCCGCAACCTGCCGTAAACGGCCCACGGGTTCCAGGCTCTCCGGGAAGGCGCCCTGCGGGGCGCCTTCCGTCGTTCCGGGGCTCCCTGAGGTCGTTCCGGGGTCCCCTGAGGTCGTTCCGGCGCTCGCCTTACGACCGGTCGGTCACATGCCGAACGGCGCTCACCGGCGTAGGACGGAAGCACACGGGGCCCGCCCGGGCCCCTCTCCCCTCAGGAGGAGCCATGACCCAGCCCGGAACCATGACCGCCATGACCAAGCAGATGCAGGAGTGCGTCGAGGCCTGCATGAACTGCCACACCGTCTGCGAGGAGACCATGAGCTCCTGCATGCAGATGGGCGGCCAGGCCCAGATGCAGATCATGCGCGCGCTCATGGACTGCTCCGAGACGACCCGGATGTGCGCCGACATGATGATGCGGCGCTCGCCGATGTCGGCCGAGATGTGCGCGATGTGCGCCAAGGCCTGCGAGATGTGCGCCGAGGCGTGTATGTCCATGCCCGACGATCCGCAGATGATGCGCTGTGCCGAGGCGTGTCGCCGCTGCGCGGAGATGTGCCGCGCGATGGCGGGCGCCAAGATGTGAGCCGATGCCCCTGAAGGCAGCAAGGGCACCCTCGCGGGTGCCCTTGGTCCTGTCCGGTGTTCTCCGCCGTCCCGGTCTCGCTAGTTGCCGGAGACGGTGACCGGCTGGTCGTTCTTCAACTCGTCCACCAGGGTCTTCACCTTCGTCTTGTCCCAGACGAGGTTGCCGCCGGTGGAGCCGGAGATCGGCATGTTGAGGGACTTGCCGTCACCGCCGCTGACGCCCTTCATCGCCCAGAACATCGAGGCCAGGTCCCACAGGGACATGTCCTTGTCGACGATCAGGGAGTCCAGCCCCGCACCCATGGTCGGGTAGAACTTGAACGGGTTGAGGACCGTCGAGGGCGTGGCCACCTGATGGGCCAGGGCGGAGAGGAACTTCTGCTGGTTCTTGGTGCGCTGGAGGTCGGAGGCGGCGAAGGCGTGCCGCGTGCGGACGAAGGCCAGGGCCTGCTCGCCGTTGAGCGTCTGCTTGCCCGCCTTGAAGTCCGCGCCCGAGTACTTGTCCTTGAAGGCCTGGTCGATGGTGATGTCGACGCCGCCCACCGCGTCCACGATCTTGGCGAAGCCCTGGAAGCCGATCTCGCAGTAGTGGTCGATGTGCAGACCGGTGTTGTACTCGATCGTGCGGACCAGCAGCGTCGGGCCGTCGAACGCGTACGCCGCGTTCAGCTTGTTCTGGCCCATGGCGGGCCGGATCTTGCCGGACTCGGAGCCGCGGAACGTCGGAATCGTGACGTTCGAGTCACGCGGCAGCGAGATCAGTGTGTCGCCGTTGTCCCCGACGTGAAGGATCATCATCGAGTCGGTGCGCTTGCCCTCGGCGGATCCGGTGTGCAGCTTCTTCTCGTCCGCCTTGGACATGCCCTCACGGCTGTCCGAGCCGACGATCAGGTAGTTCGTGCCCTGGCCGGACTCGGGCCGGTCGATGACCTTGGACAGGTCCACCTCGCGGCGCAGCTTGGAGTCTGCCCAGAAGTAGGTCGCCACCGATGTGATGATGAACACGGTGACCAGCGTGAGCGTCGTCCACTTGAGCCGACGCCGCCAGTTCGGCCGCGGCCGGTAGCGCGCGACGTCCGGGTCCGCGTCGTTGTCGTTGGGCACGTAGCCGCCGCGGCCGCCGCCGTAGACCTGGCCCGTGTTGTAGCCGCTGTCGTAGCCGTCGTAGCCGGCGCCGTCGTCGTATCCCTGGCCGTCGGTGTACGACGGCTGCTGCGGGACTCCGGCGCCGTACCCGCGCTGCCCGGGCGGTACCGGGCCGCGCTGCACCTGGCGCATCACGCGGGCGCCTTCCGGCTGCGTGCCGCCGCTGCCGCGTCCGTAGCGCGGGCCGCGGTTGTCGTCGGACCATCCCTGGGGCCAGTCATTCATGCGCCCCAGTGTGCAGGTCTCGGGTGTGTGCCTTACAAGGGGTGTCGGAAAATCAGAGCGGCGCTGTTGCGAAGCTGACACAAATTCCGCGGAAGTCGCTTCGGCATAAGGTGGGGGCCATGACAGACCAGGCCCTGGATGCGGAGCCGGACATTCCGGGCAAGCCGACGTCCGCTTCCCGCACCACGCTCAGCCACATCATGACCCACAACGACACGAACCTTCTGGGCACGGTGCACGGCGGGGTGATCATGAAACTGGTCGACGACGCGGCGGGCTCGGTGGCCGGCCGGCACTCCGGCGGTCCCGCGGTCACCGCGTCCATGGACGAGATGGCCTTCCTGGAGCCGGTCCGGGTCGGTGACCTGGTCCATGTGAAGGCCCAGGTCAACTGGACCGGCCGGACCTCGATGGAGGTCGGCGTCCGCGTCCTTGCCGAACGCTGGAACGAGTCGACCCCGGCCACCCAGGTCGGCTCGGCCTACCTGGTCTTCGCAGCCGTGGACGCCGACGGCAAGCCGCGCCGGGTGCCCCCGGTGGTCCCCGAGACCGACCGCGACCGCCGCCGCTACCAGGAGGCCCAGATCCGCCGGACCCACCGCCTCGCCCGCCGTCGGGACATCCGCGAGCTGCGCGAGAAGCGGGCGGCGGAGGGCTTCGAGGACTAGAGCGCTTCGCGGGCCGGAGGGCTTCGAGGACCTTCGGGGACCAGAGAGCACTCGACGGCCGGAGCGCTTCGAGGGCCGGGGCAGGGCTGCACGCCTATGCCCCGCACACCACCTCGTTGCCGCGCACCACGCTCTGCTCCGGCCTGGCCGGGTCCTCGGCCTTCACCCTGCGCACCTTGCGCGCGTCCTTGAAGTCCAGCCCGGCGGTCACCTTCAGCATCTGGCCCTGGCCCGGCACCGCGCGCAGTTCGCTGCCGGGCAGGGCCGCGAGCAGGGAACGGGCGGAGCGGTCCCAGCGGGGGTCGTAGGAGATCACCGTGCGCCCGACATCGTGGACGGCCGCGGTGACCGGCTGGTGGGTGGTGGCGAAACCGGCCGCCGCGAGGGCCGCGTCGAGCCGCTTGCCCAGCCCTGCCGTGGCGGTGCCGTTCTCCGTCTGGACCCGGATCTGCCGCGGGTCGACCTCCACCGGCACCGGCATCTGCGCGGTGGCCCGGTGCGGACGGGCCGCGGTGAGCGGCCTGTCGTCGCGCAGGGCCTGGAAGAGCCTGCCGGCCGCCGCCGGGTCCCACTTCAGGGTGGAGCCGATGCCCTTGACCGGGTAGTTCATCTGCCCGATGGGCACGGTGGTGAACTCCGAGGAGGACGGTGAGAAGTTCCGCATCGCCCGTCCGAGGTCGAGCAGCTCGTCCGTGCCGAAGCCCTCGTCCGCCCGTACCGAGCCGAGCACCGCCCGGGTCACGTCCCGGAACCGCATCGGGTTCAGCAGGACCCCGGAGGAGCTGGCCCGCTCGATCAGCGCGGCCAGGAACCGCTGCTGCCGTTTCATCCGGCCCAGGTCGCTCGCCCCGTCCAGGTGCCGGGCGCGCACGTACTGCAGCGCCTGGCCGCCGTTGAGGACGTGGGTGCCGGGCGCGAGATCGAGGCCGGTGTACGAGTCCTTCAGCGGTGTCGGGGTGCAGACCTGGACGCCGCCGAGGACGTCCACCGTCTTCATGAAGCTGGTGAAGTCGACCTCCAGATAGTGGTCGATCTTCACATGGGTCAGCGCCTCGACCGTCGAGACCGTCAGCTGGGGGCCGCCCTCGGCATAGGCCGCGTTCAGCCTGATGGGGTGCGCGGGGTGCCGCTGCCCGGTGGCCGGATCGACGCGCTCGGGCACCTCGGCGTAGGAGTCGCGGGGCAGGCTCACCACGGTCGCCCGCTCCCGGTCGTCCGAGATGTGCACGATCATGACCGTGTCGGTGCAGTGGCAGGGCTGACCGCCCAGCCGGTACGCCCGCCGCTCCGCCTGGCTGATCTTGTCCCGGCCGTCGGTGCCGACCAGCAGGACGTTCATGCCGTGCCCCGCGCGGGGCCGGTTCTTCATGTCCTTGAAGGCGTCGACCCGGGCGATGCCGGCGTCCAGACTGGTGACGACCGCGTGGCCGATGCCGGCGGAGGCGAGCACTACCACGGACAGCGTGGTCACCGCCCGCATGGCCCAGCGCGGGCGACGGGGCGGCCGGGCCGGCCGCCCCGTCCGCTCGGGCGGCCTGGGCACACGGCGGGGCGGCTGCGGTCGGCGCTGCGGCCGGGCGGGGGACCGTGGCGGGCTGGGCAAAGGACACCTCCGGACGACGGCCGTACGTGGGATCCGTGAGCACCGTAGGCCGATACGATCCTCAGCCCGCGTCTCAGCCCCGGCGGCGCGCACCGGTGTCCCCCGTTCGCGGTAACGTGAGCGTCCTATGAACGCCAAGCCCGACGTGCGCCTCCCCGCCGTTTCCGTGATCATGCCCGTCCTCAACGAGGAGCGGCATCTGCGCGGAGCCGTCCAAGCGATCCTCGCGCAGGAGTACGCCGGCGAGATGGAGGTCGTGATCGCCCTCGGTCCGTCCACGGACCGCACGGACGAGATCGCTGCCGAGCTCGTCCGGGAAGATCCGCGCGTGCACACCGTCCCGAACCCGACCGGCCGCACCCCGGCCGCGCTCAACGCGGCGATCAAGGCCTCCCGTCACCCGATCGTGGTGCGCGTCGACGGCCACGGCATGCTTTCGCCGAACTACATCGCCACCGCCGTACGGCTCCTGGAGGAGACCGGCGCGCAGAACGTCGGCGGCATCATGCACGCCGAGGGCGAGAACGACTGGGAGCACGCGGTCGCCGCCGCGATGACCTCGAAGATCGGTGTCGGCAACGCGGCCTTCCACACGGGCGGCGAAGCCGCGCCCGCCGAGACCGTCTACCTCGGGGTGTTCCGCCGCGAGGCCCTCGAACAGCAGGGCGGCTACAACGAGGAGTTCATCCGCGCCCAGGACTGGGAGCTGAACTTCCGGATCCGTGAGGCGGGCGGCCTGATCTGGTTCTCGCCCGAGCTGAGGGTGTCGTACCGGCCGCGGCCGAGCGTGAAGGCGCTCGCCAAGCAGTACAAGGACTACGGCCGCTGGCGGCACGTCGTCGCCCGCTACCACGAGGGCTCCATCAACCTGCGCTACCTCGCCCCGCCGACCGCGGTGTGCGCGATCGCCGTGGGTGCGGTGGTGGGTGCGGCCCTCACGCCCTGGGCCTTCGTGGTCCCCGGCGGCTATCTGGCGGCGATCGCGGCGGGCTCGGTCCCGGCGGGCAAGGGCCTGCCCCTGAAGGCCCGGCTGAAGATCCCGGTGGCCCTGGCGACCATGCACATGTCGTGGGGCTGGGGGTTCCTGACGAGCCCGAAGTCGCTGGCGAAGCGGGTCGTCGCCGCGCGCCGGCCGGCGGTGCTGAACGCCCGCTGAGCAGGTTTGAAGGGCCCCTTCCCGTCCGGGGAGGGGCCCTTTGCCACGGCGGCGCAGGTACGTCCCCGGGCGCGGCACCAGGCCGGGCCGCCGAAGGCGCACGGGGCACGGCGTGGCGAGGCATCTGCGCCATGGGCCACCGCCGTCGCGGTGCGGGCCGTTGCCGTCTGCGGGTGCGCGGGGGGTTGTTCGCACAGTTCCCCGCGCCCCTTCGGACAGGTCGGCGCCACGTCCCCGAGGGGCGCGACGAGCCACGGCGGACCCGCACTCGGGAGAGCACAGGCACCCCGACGGCGGCCGGCCCCGGCGGATCTACCACTGGTAGGGCTTGTACACGTCCATGCACTGCGAGGAGTCCGAGCCGTTGAGGGCGTCGGAGCCGCTGGGGACGTCGCCCGCCTTCGGCGCCTTCTGCTTGGGGAAGGCCGTGCCCGTGCGCCAGTCCGCACCGACGACGAGCGTGACCCCCGACACGTCGGTCGACTTCCGCACCGCGCTCATCGGGATCCCCAACGCCTTGGCGACGGCCTGGGCGTCGCCCTCCAGCTCGGCGCTCGGGTACTGCACCACCGTCTTGTCCGCGGACTTCGACGCCCCCGAGGTGTCGGCCGCCGCCTGGGCGTAGCCCTGCTGCCCGAGAGCATCGGCGATCGCCCGCGCCCGGCTGGGAACCGGGGCCTCGGTGGACGTCTGCGTGGCGTTCTGCACCAGCACCCCGAGCCGCCCCGGGGCGACGGACGGCGTCTTCGCCTTCGCCTCGGGCTTGCTCGCGGCCTGCTCGGCACCCGAGTCCTTGCCGTTCTTGTCGAACGGCACGTCGTCGCGGAGCATCTGCCACATCTTGCCGGCGTTGACCTTGTCGGGTACGACGTGCTCGGAGTTCAGCGGGTCCTGCAGTTGGGGCATCGTCACCGACGTGATGCGGTCCGAAGGCACCGACTTCAGCTCCATGCCCAGGTCGTACAGCTTCTTGACCGTGCCGATCTCCTCCGAGACCTGCAGGGACTTGGTGGCCGCCTCGGCCAGGTCCATCAGCCGGCCGGTGTCCGTGAAGACGTTCTGCGACCTCAGTGTCCGCATCATCGAGTTCAGGTACATGTGCTGGGCGCGGGCCCGCATCAGGTCACTGCCCCAGGCGTGCCGCGTCCGCAGCCACTGCAGGGCCTGTACGCCCTGGACCTTCTTCCGCCCGGCCGTCATCTTCAGCCCGGAGCCGCCGCGCTGAGCCGGTGTGGAGTGGTCCCAGACGTTCTGCTTCACACAGACGTCGACACCGCCGATGGCGTCCGCCATCCTCACCACACCCGCGAAGTCGATCGTCATCCAGTGGTCGATGTAGACGCCGGTGAGGTTCTCCCAGGTGGCCAGCGTGCAGCCGGCCCCGCCCCGGGCGAGCGTCGTGTTGATGATGCCGTTGGTCGCCGGATAGACCTTGCCGCTCCGGGAGTCCTTGCACTCGGGGATGTCGACCCGGGTGTCCCGGGGGATGCTCACCATGGCGGCGCTCTTGCGGTCCGCGGAGAGGTGGATGAGCATCTGCACGTCGCCGAGCGGTGGGCTGCCGCGGTCGTACTTTGCACCACCGAGCTTCACGTTCTCGTCCGAGTTACGGCTGTCGGAGCCGATCAGCAGGATGTTCAGCGGCGTCTGCCCGGCCGCGTTCGCCGGCGTCCTGTGCGCCTTGGAGTCGTCGCCGTTGCTGCGCTCGCCCTTGCGGATGTTGCCGTTGAGGTGCTCGTAGTACAGGTAGCCGGCTCCCGCCGTGCCGAGTATGACCACCGCCAGCACGGTCGCGGACCAGCGCAGAGCCCGCCGTCGGCGTGGCTGCCGGTCGGTCTTCGGGCGGCCCCTGCGCCGCCCGCCGCCGTGCCCGCCCGGCCCGTCCGACGCCTGCGGTGCGAGCGACATCGTGTCGTCGACCGCAGGACCCTTCCCCCGCACATCGCTCTGCGCCAAACTTCCTGCCCTCCCCACCCTTGCGCCATGCAACGGGTCCGTCCCGCCCCCAGTTAGACGCACGACGGACCCGTTGGGTTACCTACGAGGCGCACTTCACCTTGTCCGCCGTGGACTTGTCGACGTCCGGCGCCTTCGAAGGAGCGGTGAGGGACACCCCCGCACCCTTGAAATCCTTGCCCAGGGTCAGCGTCATCGCCGGCAGCCCCTGGGAGTTGGTCACGCTCTTGCCGGGCTTCAGCGCCGAGCCGGACAGGCCCATGAGATGCGCCAACTCCCGCGCCTGGGCCGCCTGGTCGGGCGCGTACTCGAGTGTGGTCCTGCCCAGCGCCGCCGGTGCGTTGCCCGCGTTCTCCGACTTGAGCACACCCTGCTGGGTCTGGAGCCACTGGAGGGTCTCCTGCGCGCTGCCGGCGTCCGCACCGCCGTTGAGGATCCGCACCCGCACCTCGGAGGGCGCGGACCGGCTGCCCTTGAGGCGGGCCGCGGCCGCGTCCTTGGCAGCCTTCTGCTTCTTCTTCACCTCGGTGAAGGAGACGTCGCTCTTGATCGCGTCGAAGACCGCGGGTCCCTTCGTCTGGTCGACGACGACCGTCGCGTGGACCTTCTCGGCGGGGTTGTCGATCACCGGGACCGTGGTGAAGGTGATGTTCTTGGGCGGCACCTTCTTCAGCTCCAGCGCCATGTCCTTGAGCGTGCCGATGCTGTCGATGCCGGTGTCGACGGTCAGCGCCTTGGTCGCCGCCTCCGCCAGGTCGACCAGCTTCGTCGGGTTGGTGAGGGTGTCGCCGGAGGACATCTTGCGCATCAGGGAGCCCATGAACTGCTGCTGCACCTTGATGCGGTCCAGGTCGCCCTGGTTGCCGAAGCTGTGCCGGGTGCGCACGAAGGCGAGGGCCTGCTCGCCCGCCACCACCGACTTGCCCGCGGGCAGCTTCAGATGGGACTCCTTGTCGTTCACCGGATGCGCGACGCACACCTCGACGCCGCCCACCGCGCTCGTCAGGGTCTTCACCGCGTTGAAGTCGGCCATCATGAAGTGGTCCACGTGGATGCCGGTGACCGCCTCGACGGTGCGCATGGTGCACCCCGGGTCGCGGCCGTCCTGACCCAGGCTCGTGTTGAAGCGCACGTTGTCCGTGCCGGGGACCACTTTGGTGCTGTCGTCCGGCTGCTTCGTCGGGCAGTCGGGGACGTCGACGATCAGGTCACGGGGGATGCTCAGCGCGGTCGCGTTCGTCCGGTCCTTCGACACGTGCAGCAGGATGTTGGTGTCCGCGTGTCCGACGCTGCCCTTGTCGCCGTAACCTTCGTTGCCCTTGCCGGTGCGCTTGTCGGTACCGATGACCAGCAGGTTGAAGGCCTCGTCCTTGCTGAAGCCCTTGGAGCCCGCGTCGCCGACGTCGGTCGAGCTGATGTTGCCCTCGAGGTGCCGGAGATAGAGATAGCCGGCGGTGCCGACGGCGACCAGCACGAACGCGGTGCCGCCGGCGGTCCATACGAGCGCCTTCTTGACCTTCGACTTCTTCTTCACCGGCCGCCGGCTGCGCCGGCCGGGCGGAGGCTCGGGCTCGGTACGGCGCCGGCGCTGTGCCGGCACGTCAGCGCCGCGCGTCTGCCGCATCTCACGCGTCTGACCCGCCGAGGAATCGCGCCGGCCACGTCCGCCGCCGCTGTCCCCCTTCGGTCTGCGAGGACCGGGTACCGACGACTGCGGTGCGGAAGGACTCAGTCGCAGTTCGTATTCGCCGGTGTTCGGATTGAGTACCCACTGGTCTGCGGGGTCGATGTTGTCCGCCCGCCCACGGCCTTGCGCGTCCACGGTTGTCCGAATCCTCCGTCGGGGCCACGCGGCGCCTTCCCCCCAAGGCGCTCGGGTCTCGGTGAATCGGTGCACGACCCCAGGACGGACCTCGTGGCCGGGTGCACCGGATCGCTCACACTATCCGCCCAGTTCAGCGTCAAGCGACGCCGGTGACAAATTCCTTCTGCCTACAACTGGGCAATCCGCCTCATATTCCTGAACTGAAGTTCGTCGACTTGGCAGGCGCATTACCCACAGGTGTGTTCGGCGGCCGTGCTGCCGCGGAACGTGGGCGCGGGGGACGGTCCGTCGGCGCGGTCCGCCTCCGGGGCCTGTCTGGGCGTTTCCTGTGCGACGTCCTGCGCCACCGCCACCGGCTGGTCGGCCCGCAGCCGCGCGAAGAGCTTCTCGGCCTCCGGCTCGACGAGTTGGTCGCGGTTCGCGTCGTAGACGTACGACTCCCGCGGCACCGTCAGGAACTGCACATGTTCGGTGGGGATGTCACGCAGTCCGCGCACCAACTGGTACAAACCACGAAGACTCGCCAGTTCCGGGTCGGTGGTGAGCGAGGAGGTCGCCGCGTCCAGCACCGGATACAGCTTCACCGGATTCAGCAGCACGTCGTTGCTCTGCACCTTGTCGACGAGCGCACCGAGGAACCGCTGCTGCCGCTCCATCCGCTCGGTGTCGCTCCCGTCGCCGAGCGACTTGCGCGCCCGCACGTACCCGAGCGCCTGCTCCCCGTCGAGGGTGACCCTGCCCGCGGGCAGCTTCAGCTTCGCCGCCTTGTCGTCGATCGGTTCCTTCAGACACACCTGTACGCCGTCGACGGCGTCGACCATCTCCTTGAACCCGCTGAAGTCGACCACCATGTGATGGTCGACCCGGATGTTCGTCAGCTTCTCGACGGTACGGATGGTGCAGGCCGAACCGCCCGTCTGGAAGGCGTGGTTGAACATCGCGAACACCGGCTCGCTGCGGCTGCCGTCCGGCTGCCGGCAGCCCGGGATGTCCACCATCAGGTCCCGGGGCAGCGAGACGGCGGTGGCGCTGCGCCGATTGGCGGCCAGGTGCAGCAGGATCGTGGTGTCGGACCGCTCGGTGCCCAGGTCCCGCCCGTACTTCCGGTTGCCCTCCCCGGCCCGGGTGTCGGACCCGATCAGCAGGATGTTCTGCGCGCCCCGGACCAGCGCGGTGGGCCGCTCCCGCTCGTAGCGGGCGAGTTCCGCGGCTGCCGCCTCGTCCGGGGTGATGTTGGCGCTGAGCTTGGCGTACACGGCCCAGCCGCCCCCGGCCGCCGCCACGACCAGCGCGGCCACCGCCAGCGCCGACCCCCGGACCCACCGCCGCCGACGCCGCCGCACGAGTCCGTCCCCGCTGGCCGAGGATCCGAGACCGGGCCCGGGGGCCCGCCGAACGGTGCCGGTCACGGTGCGGGCCCCCTCATGCCGTACGAGCGTGGCGTCCTGCTCCTACGACGATGGAGGGGAGGGCGGAGGGAAGGCGCCCTGGACTACTCCATACGGGTGACGACGGCCGGCCCGGAAGGGCGCGGGACGATGCCGACATGCGGCCCCGCCGAGTGGGCGCGACCAGCCCCTCACGGCTGCACCGGTCCTACGGCGGCTGCGCCCGGCCCTCCCTCACGGCTGCACTGGTCCTATGACGGCCGAGCCCAGGCTCCCCGCGCGGCCGCACTCGTCCTGCGCCGGCCGCGCCCGGCCCCCTCACGGCCGTCTCGGTCCTGCGACGGCCGGGCTCCGCTCAGCGGCGCACCACGGCCACCTTCTCGCTCTCGACCCGCTTGGCGAGCCCTTCTTCGTCCAGCCGGTCGAGATTCCTGCAGAGCACCACGGACCCACCGACGGCCAACGGCGCGTACAACCCCGCGCTCAGCCCCTCCCACGTGTCGTACGGCAGCGCGGACAGCACCCTCGTCCCCGGCCCCGCCAAGTGCAGCGCCCCCGCATCGGCCACGGCCCGCTCGACGACCTCGCCGCCGCTGAACTCGGCCCCGGCGACGATCAGCGACGGCTCCTCCCGGTCCACGGGGGCGAACGGCACGAACCGGTCCCCCTGGCCGGGCACCTCCACCGCGAAGTCGACGAAGCCGTCCGGCGTCTGCGGGAACCGCCCGCCCAGCGGCCGCAGCGCGAGCGCGACCCGCTCCCCGCGGCACGCGCGCGCCGCCTCCAGTGAGTCGGGCCCGCTCACCACGACATCGGCGGACGCCGGGTCCCCGGCCACGTCCGCCACCACCCCCACCGACGCGCAGGCGAGCAGCCACACGGCCGTCTGCCAGTGCGTGGGCAGCAGCAGTGCGACCCGGTCTCCCGGGCCGGCGGACAGGTCGCCCTGGAGGAGGTTCGCGGTCTTGGCCACCCAATTGGCGAAGGTGGCCACGGACAGTTCGACTCGTTCGCCCGTGGCATCGTCGTAGAAGGTCACCAGAGGGCGTCCGGGGTCCGCGGCGAGCGCGGAACGCAGCAGGTCGGCAGGGGTGCGATCGGTGGCGTTCACCCGCGCAAGAGTACGCCGGGGCGGGCCCGCGCACCGCGCGGTGCAGCCACCGGTTCGGCGGAACGATATCCGACGGTCCGTCAGTTCACCGATGGACATATATGTATGACTATGTTCATGATCATAAGTATGCGTGGATTTCTGACTTCCCCGATCGGTGCCACCTCGATCCGTGCCACCTCGCTCGGCGTCACGTGCGCGGCCGCCCTCGCGCTCCCGGCGGCCCTGCCCATGGCCGCCGCCTCCCCGCGAGCGGAACGGACGGCTGCCACGGGCCGGGTGGCCGAGGCCGCGGTCCCGGGCAGCACCCAGTCGCTGCCCCTCGTCCTGCGCTCTCGCGAGCGCGCCCTCGGACCGGCCCCGGAGCAGGGCCTGTACCGCGTCGACGTACAGCACTTCTCGCTGGTCGGCGTGGTCTGGGACGACCCGGACACCCAGCTGAAGGGCCGGGTCCAGGTCCGCACCCGGTCCGCGGCGACCGGGCAGTGGTCCGGCTGGCAGGACGTCGAGACCCACAACGAGGACCACGGCGCGGACCCGGGCACGGCCGAGCGGTCCTCGGGCCGGGTGCGCGGGGCCACCGCACCGCTGTGGGTGGGCGACTCGGACGGCGTGGACGTACGGGTGCGCGCCGACTCCACAGCGGGCAAAGGACCCTCCCCGGGCGGCCGTACCGGCGACCTGACCCCGTCCCTGCCGGAGGGGATGCGCCTGGAACTCGTCGACCCCGGGGACGGGACGCCGCCCCAGGGCGCGCCCCGCCCCGGCTCCCCGACGGATGCGACGGCCGCCGCCTACGGGGCCAACACCGATGTCGCGCCCTACGGCGCCCTGGAGATCCCCGAACTGAACCGGCGCGACACCGAGCGGGAACTGAGCCGCCTCCAGGGAGGCGATCCGGATCCGAAGGTGAAGCCGCACATCGGACCGCGCCCGCGGATCGTGACGCGCCGCGGCTGGGGCGCGGACGAGAAGGTGCGCGGACACGGCTTCGTCTACACGAAGAAGATCAAGGCGGTCTTCGTGCACCACACGGCCTCGGGCAACAAGTACACCTGCGCCCAGGCCCCCTCGGTCATCCGCAGTATCTACCGCTACCACGTCAAGAGCATGGGCTGGCGGGACATCGGCTACAACTTCCTCGTCGACAAGTGCGGAACCATCTACGAGGGCCGCGCCGGGGGAGTGGCGAAAGCGGTGCGCGGCGCCCACACCCTCGGGTTCAACAACAACAGCATGGGCATCGCCGTGATCGGCAGTTTCGGCTCGGCCAAACCGTCCGGCGCCGCGGTGAAGTCCGTCGCCCGGCTCGCCGCGTGGAAGCTCGGGCTCTATGGGGCCAATCCGCGCGGAAAGACATATCTGACGTCAGGCGGTGGCAATCTCTACCCCAAGGGGAAGAACGTACGACTGAATGTGATCTCCGGCCATCGGGACGGGTATTCCACGTCGTGCCCGGGCAAGCGGCTCTACGCCAAGCTCGGCAGCGCCCGTTCCAGCGCGGCGCGGTATCAGGGGCGCTGAGGCGGGGAAACGCGTTCGCCGCCGTCGGGGGGACGGGTGGGGGAGGCTCGGGGGACGGCGCTGGGTCGGTCGGAGGAAACCGGACGCCGATCTCGCGGGACACCGCACGGCCATCGAGGGCACCGTCGCACGGTCTGCATACACTGGCCGGCCGAAACGAGTAGTTCGACCGGTCCCGGCAGGAAGCAGAGACGACAGGTGACAGAAGCGATCCTCCTGGTCGGCGGCAAAGGCACCCGGCTGCGTCCGCTCACGGTGCACACACCCAAGCCCATGGTCAGGGCGGCCGGAGTGCCGTTCCTCACGCACCAGCTGGCGAGAGCGAAGGCGGCGGGCGTGGACCACATCGTCCTCGCCACGAGCTATCTGGCCGAGGTCTTCGAGCCCTACTTCGGCGACGGCGCCTCACTCGGTCTGCACATCGAGTACGTCACCGAGGAGGAGCCCCTCGGTACGGGCGGCGCCCTGCGCAACGTGGCCTCGCGCCTGCACTCCGGACCCGACGACCCGGTCCTCGTCTTCAACGGCGACATCCTGACGGGCCTGGACATCCGGCGGCTCGTGCACACCCACGAGTCGACGGGCGCGGACGTGTCCCTGCACCTCACCAAGGTGACGGACCCGCGCGCCTACGGCCTGGTCCCCACCGACGGGACGGGCCGCGTCCTCGCCTTCCTGGAGAAGCCGCAGACTCCGGAGGAGATCGTCACCGACCAGATCAACGCGGGGGCGTACGTCTTCCGCCGCTCGGTCATCGACACGATCCCGGCGGGCCGGCCGGTCTCCGTGGAGCGCGAGACCTTCCCGGACCTGCTGTCCGCCGGCGCCCATCTGCAGGGGATGGTCGACTCGACGTACTGGCTGGACCTCGGCACCCCGGCGGCCTTCGTGCGCGGCTCCGCCGACCTGGTGCTCGGCCGCGCGCCCTCCCCGGCGGTCCCGGGCCGCTGCGGCGACCGGCTGATCCTGCCGACGGCCAGAGTCGCGCCGGACGCGAAGCTGACGGGCGGCACGGTGGTCGGCGAGGGCGCGTTCGTCGCGGAGGGGGCGCGGGTGTCCGGCTCGACGATCCTCCCCGGTGCGGTCATCGAGCCCGGCGCCGTCATCACCGACTCCCTCATCGGCACCCGCGCCCGAGTCGGCGAACGCTCCGTCCTCACCGGCACGGTGATCGGCGACGGTGCGGTGGTCGGTCCCGACAACGAGCTGCGCGACGGCGCCCGCGTGTGGTGCGACGCCCGCATCCCGGCGGGCGCAGTCCGCTTCTCTTCGGACCAGTAGCCCTGCGGATTCTCTTCGGACCAGTAGCCCTGCGGATTCTCTTCGGACCAGTAGCCCCGCGGGTTCTCTTCGGACCAGTGGCCCTGCGGGTTCTCTTCGGACCAGTGGCCCTGCGGGTTCTCTTCGGACCAGTGGCCCTGCGGGTTCTCTTCGGACCAGCGGCCCTGCGGACGGGCGGGACGCCGCAGAGGGGGCACCGCCGGTGAAACCACCTCCCACGGGGGCTGCGCCCCCGGGCCCCCGGGGAGGCCGTGCCCGGGTGTGGCCCGGTGGGGGCTGATCGCGCAGTTCCCCGCGCCCCTTTGGGGCGCGCTCAGCCGCGGGCACGATTGCGTCGCGGCGGTCAGTCCTCCTCAGCAGAGGGCAGTCGCATCTAGCTCGGCACGCCGACGTCGCTGCAGTGAGTCCTCCTCAGCCGCGGGCAGTCGTGCCGATGGGGCGATGGGGCGATGGGGGTCCCCCCGCTCGAGCGAAGCCGGGAGTGGGGAGGGTGGGCGCGGCGGCACCCCGCAAGCGCGGGCGAGCGAAACCCACCCCCGGCCGCACCGGCACCGGACCTGTCGACCACCCGGCCGCCCAGCCCCCGCGCAGCCCGCCTCACAGCAACCCGATATCCACCCGAGGCATCTTCGGCGCCCTCCGGGCCGGCCCGTTCCCGCTCAGCAGAATCAACCGGGCCGCCCGATGCCGCTGCCCCGCATACGGCTCCAGCAGGCGCAGCATCTCCGCATCGTCCGCATGCCGATCCCCGGCCAGCGCCCACCCCACGATCCCCGGCAGATGCAGGTCCCCGACCGTCACCGCATCCGCGGCCCCGTGACTGCGCTGCACGACCTCGGCCGACGTCCACGGCCCGATCCCCGGCACGACCTCCAGCCGCGCCCGAGCCTCGACCGCAGGCATCCCCACCGCCTGCTCCAGCCGCGCGGCTACCCGCACGGCCCGCAGAATCGTCGAGGCCCGCTTGTCGTCGACCCCGGCCCGATGCCACTCCCAGGAGGGGATCAGCGCCCAGGTCCGCGGCGCGGGCATCACCCACATCGGCCGCTCGCCCACCCCCGCGGGCCCCGGCGCCGGCTCCCCGAACCTCCGCACCAGCAACCGCCACGCCCGGTACGCCTCGTCGGTCGTGACCTTCTGCTCCAGCACCGACGGGATCAGCGACTCCAGCACCAGCCCGGTCCGGGTCAGCCTGAGCCCCGGCCTGCGATGCCGCGCCAGTGCCACCACCCGGTGCCGGGGCACGAACGCGTCGGGCTCGTCGGCGGCACCGAGCAGGTCCGGCAGCTGCTCCAGCAGCCACTCGGCGCCGGGTCCCCACGCCTCGGCGCGCACCTCACCGTCGTACCCGTAGACCCGCAGCGTCCCGGGCCCGGCGGGGGTCCGGGCGGTCCGCCACACCGAGCCGTCGCGGGTCGCCCGGAACGTCGGGTCCGCGGGCCCGCGCCGGAGCGGACCCAGCACCAGCCCGAGGTCGAGGGGACCCTCCGGCACCCATCGCCGGACCCGGGCCGGGGCCGTGGTCTGCCGCGGCACCCCGGCGGGCACGGCGACCTCCCCACCGCGCACGGTCGTACGCGTGGGCCGCGGAGCGAAACGTCCTGCCACGAGATGAGGTCCTAGGGGTGCCGGTGCTGCAGGGGCTTTCCTACGAGACTAGGGGAGACCCCGCGGTCTCAAGGGGCAGTCGCCGCATGGAGCGGTCGCCGTACGACGTCCTCCCCGTACGACGTC
This sequence comes from Streptomyces sp. NPDC020362, assembly GCF_040642095.1. NCBI lineage: Bacteria > Bacillati > Actinomycetota > Actinomycetes > Kitasatosporales > Streptomycetaceae > Streptomyces > Streptomyces sp. NPDC020362. The sequence continues at coordinate 20,123 of NZ_JBFAET010000047.1, read as the reverse complement.
CTCCCCGTACGACGTCCTCCCCGTACGACGCACTCGTCGTACGGGCCTCTCACCGCACCTCGACGAACGCCTCGGCGTCCCGCTCCGGCCGCGGTCCCGGCTCCGACGCGGGGTGGCCGATCGCCACCGCACCCATCGGGTCCCAGTCGTCGGGCAGTGCGAGCACCTCGCGCACCACGTCCCGGCAGAACATCGTGGACGACACCCAGGCCGAGCCCAGCCGCTCCCCGGCCAGCGCGATCAGGAAGTTCTGCACGCCCGCGCCCGCCGCGACCACGAACATCTCCCGCTCGGCACCGTCCCGTCGCGCGTCCCCGTAGGTGTGCGAGCCGTTCATGACGAGGCAGGGGACGACGAGATACGGCGCGTTGCGCAGGACGTCCCCACGCCGGACGCGCCGGGCGACGGACTCCTCGGTCCGGCCGTCCCGCCGCAGGTCCGCGATCCAGGCGTCCCGCATCGCGTCGAGCAGCCGTACCCGCGACTCCTCGGACTCCAGCAGCACGAACCGCCAGGGCGTGGTGTGGTGCGGCGCCGGCGCGGTCAGCGCGGCGGCCACCGCGCGCCGCACCGCACCGGGGTCGACGGGCTGGTCGGTGAAGGCCCGTACCGTACGCCGCTGGGTCACCGCCTCCCGGACCGCCTCGGAGGTGCCGAGCCGGAACATGTCGTCCCTCGCGGAGCGCACCAGCGCCTGCGCCCCCTCGCCGTCCTCCTGCGCCACCACATGGGGCAGTCCGCGCACCACGGCGACTGGCCGCCCCGCCGCCTTGCCCTTGACCAGGTCGCCGGCGGCGGCCAGCTCGTCCGCGGTGGCGACGACGGTGGCGACGAGCGGGTTGCCGTACCCGTCCGTGTCCCCGCGCAGATCGTCCAGCACGCGCACGCCGGCGGCGCCGATGGCCACGTCCGTCAGCCCCGAACGCCAAGGGCGCCCGAACGTGTCGGTCACGACGACACCGACCGTGACGCCGAGGGCCTCGCGCAGCCCTTCGCGGATCGCGCGCGCGGACGCGTCCGGGTCCTCGGGCAGCAACAGGACGGTCCCGGAAGGGGTGTTGGAGGCGTCGACACCGGCAGCGGCCATGACCAGGCCCCGGCGGTTCTCCACGATGCGCAGCGCGCCGCGCCGGGCCACCACCCGCACGGTCTCGGCGTCGATCGCGGCCTCCCGGTCGTCCGCCCGGACGATCCGGCCCTCGGCCTTGGAGACGATCTTGGACGTGACGACCACCACGTCCCCGTCGGCCAGGCCGGGCTCGGTGGAGACGATCAGCTTGGCCAGGTCGTCGCCCGGCTGTACCTCGGGGATTCCGGGCAGGGCCCAGACCCGGTACTCCGGGTTCTGCGGAGGCTCCTTGCTCACGCCCCCCGCACCTCCTCGGCCAGCGCCAGCGCCTCCCGCGCCATCTGCGCGGTGGCGTCCACGTCGGTCATCATCAGCGGCACGGCCCGGCAGCGGATCCCGTCCGCCTCGATCCGCTCGACCGCGCCCGCGTCCACGGTGTCGACCAGCCAGCCGTCCAGCAGCCCCGAGCCGTAGTGCTCGGCGACCGCCGCGGCCGTGGACTCCACGCCGACCGCGGCGAGGACCTTGTCGGCCATCCCGCGCACGGGCGCGTCCCCGACGATGGGGGACAGGCCCACCACCGGGACGCCCGCCTCCGCGATCGCCTCACGGATGCCCGGCACGGCGAGGATCGTGCCGATGGACACGACCGGGTTGGACGGCGGGAAGAGGATGACGTCCGCCTCGGCGATGGCCTCCAGGACCCCCGGCGCGGGCTTGGCCCGCTCGGCGCCGACCGGCACGACCGCCTCGGCCGGGACCGAGGCGCGCAGCCGCACCCAGTACTCCTGGAAGTGGACGGCCCTGCGCTCGGCCTCGCCCGTGGCGGAGCCGCTGTCGGGCAGGGTCACGGCCACGTGGGTCTCCACGCGGTCGTCGGTCATCGGGATCAGCTTCACACCCGGCTTCCAGCGGTCGCACAGCGCCTCGGTGACCGCGCTCAGCGGATAGCCGGCACCCAGCATCTGGGTCCGCACGATGTGCGTGGCGAAGTCCCGGTCGCCGAGGCCGAACCAGTCCGGGCCGACGCCGTAGGCGGCCAGTTCCTCCTTGAGGCGGAAGGTCTCGTCGGCCCGCCCCCAGCCCTGCTCCTCGTTGATGCCGCCGCCCAGCGTGTACATCACCGTGTCGAGGTCCGGGCAGACCTTCAGCCCGAAGAGATGGATGTCGTCGCCGGTGTTGCCGATGACCGTGACGTCCGCGTCCGGCACGGCGTGCCTGAGACCGCGCAGGAACCGGGCACCACCGATGCCGCCTGCCAGAACCACAATGCGCATGGGCCCCAGTCTGGCAGGCGGGTACGACAACGCGTCAGGCGGTCGATGCGTCAATCAAGCGGTCAACGCGGCGTTCAGGCAGTCACCGCTCGGGGCTCCGTACGCGGCCCGGTGCGCGCCTCGCAGTGCGGGGACGTGGGGGTCACCCCGGTCGAATCAAGCTGAGACTGGGGGAGCATCGGCATCTCGGTCAGGCCCGGGTGGTAGATGTGCAGGCTCACCGCCGGCTCCAGCGCGTCGTTCACCACCTCGTGCACGTACCCCGGTGCGAACACCCGCTGCGTGCCGGGTCGCAGCGCGCGCGTGGCGCGTTCGGTGCGCTCGCTCAGGGTGCCCTCCAGAACGGTGAGGACACCGGAGGAGCGGCCGTGGTCGTGCAGTCCGCTGCCCTGCCCGGGCACCCAGGACAGCAGCCACACCTCGTAGCCGGGGCCGGTGCGCAGCCGGTGGTACCAGCGGGTGGTGGCGTCGTAGCGGACGAGGTGCGCCCACTGGGAGCGGTCGGCGGCGATGGCGCGGGCGAGGCCCACGAACTCGGCGACGGTGGCCGGGTGCTCACGCGGAGGCTGGAGCAGGTGCGTGACTTCGAGGATGTCGCCGGCGATCTGGAGGTCGTTGTCGCTGTTCATCGGGTGCTGTGATTCCTCGGCGGAAGAGTGGGGTGCCCTGAACGGGGGTTCTGCGAGGGAGGGAGCGGCCGGGCCACGAGACCCGGCGACAGCTGGAGCGCGTCGGCTCAACAGCTGGAACAGCAACAACAGCTACAGCGAACCGGGGCAGCACCGAGGGACCCGGCGGTGCGGGTCGAGGTGAGTGCCAAGTTCGCGAGCATGCCCACAAGGACACCGGTTCACACTCGCACTGTCAACTCGGCGCCCGGTATGTGGGACATGTTTCACCTCATCCGGTTCAACTGTCAGGTGAAAGGTTTGTGCATCTAGATCCCCGGACACATGGCGCACATCCGAGCGCTCAGGCCCCGCGGAACGCGATCGAACGCAGGGGCGTCCTTCTTCGTACAGGGATCTGTCAGAGATCTGTACGAGGTGCGCCGCCCTTCCGGGTCTCATCTGCGCGTCAAGGTTTATGGCGATTTGAACACTTTCCGCATGGCCTTGGTTCCGCAGAGTGAATAACGGGCTCAATAGCAGATCTCGGCTTGACTCGCCCGGAGCAGCACACTTGTAATTTCACTCGTGTCGTTCAGCCGAAATCGGTAACGGCTACGCACGGGGACGTGAAAGACAGACGAGGGGCGCACATGACCGAGCTGGTGCAGCAACTGCTGGTCGACGACGCGGACGAGGAACTCGGCTGGCAGGAGCGCGCGCTGTGCGCCCAGACCGACCCCGAGTCCTTCTTCCCCGAGAAGGGCGGCTCCACCAGAGAGGCCAAGAAGGTCTGCCTCGCCTGCGAGGTGCGCTCCGAATGCCTCGAGTACGCCCTTGCCAACGACGAGCGTTTCGGTATCTGGGGCGGTCTGTCCGAACGTGAGCGTCGAAGGCTGAAGAAGGCCGCTGTCTGACCGGACTCCGACCACTTCCTGGTCGCCGTCTTACCGAACGGCGCGATCTTCTGAACACAAGGCATACGAACGGCCCGTCGCCGGTGGGTTATCCACAGGCGGCGGGCCGTCCTTATGCCCAGCCGATAGTGTGGTCGCTCGTCCGAGACGCCCCGCTGTCCCCTGGGGGCACAGGCGTCCACCGCAGTCCATCGAACCGGGGCCCGTACCTCGATGTCCGTGCACAGCCAAACGGCAGCCCAAGACGGAGCTGTCATCCCTGAGTTTCCGCGTCATGTGGTGACCGCGGTCCTCGTCTCCCACGACGGCGCCCGCTGGCTGCCCGACGCGCTCGCCGGGCTGCTCGGCCAGGAGCGCCCCGTCCAGTACGCGGTGGCGGCCGACACCGGCAGCGCGGACGACTCCGCCCAGCTGGTCACCGAGGCCCTCGGCGACGACCGCGTGCTGCACCTCGCCCGGCGCACCGGCTTCGGCCAGGCCGTCGAGGAGGCGAGCCGCACGGCGCCCGTCCTCACCCCGGAGGAGCTGCCGTACCTCAAGCGCCCCAGCGGCTGGGACCCCGTCACGCGCTCGTGGCGCGACGACGCCTACGACATGCCGGAACTGCCGTACGGCGAGCCCGTCCAGTGGCTGTGGCTGCTGCACGACGACTGCGCACCCGAACCGGACGCCCTCGCCCGGCTGCTGCGGGTCGTCGAGAACGAGATCGAACTGGGCCGCGACGACGTGGCGGTCGTCGGCCCCAAACTGCGCGGCTGGTACGACCGCCGGCAACTGCTGGAGGTCGGCGTCACCATCGCCAACTCCGGCCGCCGCTGGACCGGCCTGGACCGCCGCGAACAGGACCAGGGCCAGCACGATCACGTCCGCACGGTGCTGTCCGTCTCCACGGCCGGCATGCTCGTGCGCCGCGACGTCTTCGAACAGCTCGGCGGATTCGACCGCCGGCTGCCCCTGATGCGTGACGACGTCGACCTGTGCTGGCGCGCCCACAGGGCCGGCCACCGCGTCCTCATCGCCCCCGAGGCCGTCGTACGGCACGCCGAGGCGGCCTCCCGCGAGCGCCGCACCGTCGACTGCCTGGGCCGCACCGCCGCCTCCCCGCACAAGGTCGACAAGGCCGGCGCCGTCTACACCCTCCTCGTCAACACTCGCGGTGCCGCGCTGCCCTGGGTGCTGCTGCGGCTCGTCCTCGGCACCCTCCTCAGGACCGTCGCCTACCTCGTGGGCAAGGTTCCCGGCCAGGCCGTCGACGAGATCCGCGGCCTGCTGAGCACCCTGCTGCGGCCGGAGCGGATCCTCGCCGGACGCCGCCGCCGCGGACCCTCGCAGATCGACAAGGACGAGCTGCGCCAGTTCTTCCCGCCGCCGGGCGCGACCGTCCGCGCCACCGTGGAACAGGTCGCGGGCAACTTCGCCGGCCGCTCCGACGCCGACACCTCCTCGGCCGGCCGGCACGGCGGCGCCGTGGAGTCCGGACCCGGCGGTGACGACGCCGAATTCCTGGAGGTCGAGCAGTTCGCCCGGCTCAAGCGGATCGCCCGCAAGCCCGGCCCGGTGCTCTTCCTGGCCCTGCTCCTGATCTCGCTCGCCGCCTGCCGCTCCCTGCTCAGCGGCGGCGCCCTCGTGGGCGGCGCCCTGCTGCCCGCCCCGGCCGGCGCCGGCGAGCTCTGGTCCCGCTTCGCGGACGCCTGGCACCCGGTGGGCGCGGGCGGCACCCCGTCCGCACCGCCCTACCTCGCCGTCGTCGCGACCCTCGCCTCGATCCTGTTCGGCTCCACCGGCCTCGCGGTCACCGTCCTGCTGGTCTGCTCGGTCCCCCTGGCCGGCGTCACCGCCTACTTCGCCTCCCGGCCGCTCGTCACCTCCCGCCTGCTGCGCGCCTGGGTCGCGATCGCCTACGCGTTCCTGCCCGCCGCCACCGGCGCCCTGGCCGGCGGCCGCATCGGCACCGCCGTCCTCGCCGTGCTGCTGCCGCTCGTCGCACGCGCGGGCGTCGCCGCCGCCGGTCTCGGCAATGCCTCCGGGGCGCGCGGCAGTTGGCGCGCCACCTGGGCCTACGCCCTGCTGCTGACCATCACGACGGCCTTCACGCCGATCGTCTGGCCCATCGCCCTGGTCCTCGGCCTCGGTGTGCTGGTCCTGCGCCGCGGCGACCTCGTCGCCCACGGCCTGCGGTTCCTCACCCAGCTGGGCACCCCGCTGCTGGTCCTCGCCCCCTGGTCGCTGACGCTGCTGCCCTTCGGCTTCTTCCGGGAGGCCGGCCTGGACTACGGCTCCTCGGCCGCCTCCGCCGTCGACCTGCTCGGCGCCAGCCCCGGCGGCCCCGGCACCGTGCACGGCCTGATGCTCATCGGCATCGTCCTGGCCGCGCTGGCCGCACTCCTGCGCTCCGAACGCCGGCTGGGAATCCGCGCCGCCTGGGCAGTCGCCCTGGTGGGCCTCGTCTTCGCCGTCCTGTCCAACAGGTCCACCTGGGCCGGACCGGCCACCCTCGTCTACGGCATCGCCCTGCTGGCCGCCGCCGCGCTCGGCGCCGACGGGGCCCGCGCGCGCGTGGCCGAGCAGAGCTTCGGCTGGCGCCAGCCCGTCGCCGCCCTGATCGCGTTCGCCTCGGCCGCGGGCCCGCTGCTCGTCGCCGCCGGCTGGATGATCGGCGGCGCCGACGGCCCGCTGGAGCGCCGCGACCCGGCACAGGTGCCCGCATTCGTCGCGGAGGACGCCGCCACCGGCGACCAGGCCCGCACCCTGGTCCTCGACAGCGACTCCACCGCACGCGTGCGCTACACCCTCGTCCGCGGCTCCGGCGCCCGCATGGGCGACGCCGAACTCGCCGCCGCCGACGGCGAGAACGCGAAACTCGACAAGATCGTCGCCAACCTCGTCGCCGGCTCCGGCGCCGACCAGGCGAGCCAGCTCGGCGGCTTCGCCGTGCGCTACGTCCTCGTCCACAAGGGCGCTCCCCGCGATGTCACCCGCGTCCTGGACGCCACACCCGGCATGAGCCGGCTCAGCCAGCAGAACGGCAGCGCCCTGTGGCGCGTCGACCAGCAGGTCTCCCGCGCCACCATCGTGCCCGCGGGCGGCGCCGGCGCGGCTGTGTCGGTCGCCGCCGGACCGGTGGACATCCACACCACCGTCCCTTCCGGCTCCGGCAGCCGCGTGCTGCGCCTGGCCGACGCCGCCGCCGACGGCTGGACGGCCACCCTGGACGGCAAGCCGCTCACCCGCACCACGGTCGACGGCTGGGCCCAGGGCTTCCAGCTGCCCTCGACCGGCGGCAGGCTCGACGTCACCTACGACGCCCCGGTCACCCACACCGGCTGGCTGTGGGCCCAGGGCGCGCTCGCCGTCGTCCTCGTCGTCCTCGCCCTGCCCGGCCGCCGCCGCGACGTGGACGACGACCTCCCCGAGGAGCAGCCGCTGCCCGCCCAGGCCAGTGCGGGGGAAGGCCGCCGCGCCCGCCGCCTGCGCGCCCAGGCCGAGGAACCGGCCGACCAGGAGCAGCCCGGTGTGCCGCCGCTCCCCGAGGAGACCCCGGCCGCCGTCCCGCACCAGCAGCAGTACGCCGACTGGGACGCCGCGTCCTACCAGGGCACCGAGTACGACGGCTACGGAGCCGACCAGTACCAGGGCGCCGACCAGTACCCGTCCGGCGGCTACGACCAGCAGGCGTACCAGCCCGACCCCTACCAGAACGCCCAGTACGACCCCTACGCCTACGGCGGAACGGCCGATCAGCTCCCGTACGACCCTGCGGTCTACCAGCAGGGCTACGACCCGGCGTACGACCCGGCCCAGCACCCCCACGGCACCGGCAGCGAGCGCCCCGACGGGAGCCAGCAGTGAACCGCACCACCCTGTCCCTGATCGCCGGCGCGACCGCGCTGGCCGCCGTCACCGGGTTCGCCGCGCTCGATGCGCCCTCCGCGTCCGGCGCGGGCCCCGCCAAGGCGGCGGCCGCGCTGCCCGTGGAGCGCACCAGCCTGCTGTGCCCCGCGCCGAGCATCTCCGACATAGCCGACACCTCGTACACGTCGTTCACGCCCGTCACCAAGGGTGCGGACAGCGGCGGCAAGGCCGAACTCCAGGCGGCCGCCGAGCAGTCGGTGGACGGCACGAGCAGCACCAAGAAGGGCGGCAAGGACGCCGGGAAGAAGGCGGACGAGCCGGTCCTCACCCCGAAGGGACCCGGCACGCCGGTCACCGGCGACACCTCCGGCGCGGACACGCCCGCACTCGTCGGCATCGCCGACGGGAAGTTCGCCCCCGGCTGGACGGTCCAGGAGACCACCGAGGTCGCCGCGGGCACCGGCCGCGGCCTCCAGGGCGTCAACTGCTCCGCTGCCGACACCGAGTTCTGGTTCCCCGGCGCCAGCACGTCCGCCGACCGCACCGACTACGTGCACCTCACCAACCCGGACGACTCCGCCGCCGTCGTCGACATCGAGCTGTACGGCAAGGGCGGCGCGATCAAGTCCACGGTGCCGGACGGCTTCACGATCCCGCCGCACGCGAGCAAGCCGATCCTGCTCTCCACGCTCACCGATCAGCAGCAGACCGACCTGACCGTGCACGTCAGCGTGCGCAGCGGACGGGTGGGCGCGGCCGTGCAGGCCCTCGACGACAAGGTGGGCGGCGACTGGCTGGCCGCGGCCGCCGACCCGGCGGGCAGCCTGGTCCTGCCCGGCATCCCCAAGGACGCCACCGACGTCCGTCTGATCGCCTTCACACCCGGCGACTCGGACGCGGACCTGAAGGTCCGGCTGGCCTCGCCCGACGGTCTGATCACCCCGGCGGGCAGCGAGACCCTGCACGTCAAGTCCGGCATGACGACTGCAGTCGACCTGCGTGACGTCACCCGCGGCGAGGCGGGCTCCCTGGTGCTCACCCCCACCGACCAGTCGGTCCCGGTCGTGGCGGCCCTGCGCGTGGTGCGGGGCAAGGGCGCCAAGCAGGAGACGGCGTTCATCCCGGCCACGGCCCCCGTCGGCACGCGCGCCACCTCCGCCGACAACAGCGGCAAGTCCACGACCCTCTCCCTGGCCGCTCCCACCGGCACCGCCACGGTCAAGGTCACCGCCTCTGCGGGCAGCGAGGGCGGCACCGCGGTGTCGAAGACGTACACGATCAAGTCGGGCACCACCCAGGACGTCGACGCCCCCGTCCCTCCGGGCCTGAAGGGCACGTACGCCCTCACGGTGGAGCCCGTCTCCGGCGCCCCGGTCTACGCTTCCCGCACCCTCTCGGCCACCGAGTCCGGCATCCCGGGCTTCACCATCCAGACCCTGCCGAACGACCGCGGCCTGGTCTCGGTGCCCCAGGCGGACGAGGACCTGTCGATCCTCCAGAAGTAGCCACCTGCGCAAACGGCGCCCGGCTGCCCACAACAGCCGGGCCCCCGGAGTGGCTCCCCGCTGGGCAGCGCCCCTAACTGTCGTGGCCGCCTCACTGGGCTGCGGGCAGTCGTGCCGCCGGAACGGGGCGGTCGGGCGATGGGGGTCCCCCGCTCGAGCGAAGCGGGGAGTCGGGGAGGCACCCCGCCGGTGCGGGCGTGCGAAACCCCCGCCCGGCCGCAGCACGGGGCACCTGCACAGCCCAGCCCCCCGTACCCCGCCTAATCCTCCCCGTACCGAGGATCCACAGTCTCCGGAGTCAGCCCCAACAACTCGGCCACCTGCTCCACCACCACCTCGTGCACCAGTGCGGCCCGCTCGTCCCGCCCCTTGGTCCGGATCTCCACCGGCCGCCGGTACACCACGACTCGCGCCCGCCGCCCCTCACGCGCAGGGATCACCCCGCCCAGCGGCACCGCCTCGTCGCTCCAGCCCTCCGTGCCCCGCCCGTCCAGCCGGGGCACCTCGAGCACCAGGAAGTCGATGTCGGCCAGCTGCGGCCATCGCCGCTCAAGACGCTCGACAGAGTCCTGCACCAGGTCCGCGAACACCTCGGCACGGCTGGCCGCCAGCGGCACCTGCGGCGGCGCGATCGGCCCGCGCATGCCCCGCCCGTGACGATCACGGCGACGGGGCCCGGGGCCGGTGGCGCGGGGTGGTACACGGTTGTCCATCACTGGTGAAGCGTAGTCCCCGCGCGCTCGGCCCGCCCGGCCCCCACGCGCCAACCCGCCGCCGAGCGCACGGCAACAAGCCACTAACGACCGTATGTCGAAGCTTGACCATTCCGGCCAAGGTCTGGCTCGTTTCCGTAACCCTCCAAGACCACCGAACTCAAGCCAATTGACGTTGTTTGTACCGACTCATGACCATGCGCAGCCCGGCCGCGGACTTTGCGTGAACCCGTCCGTGCAGGTCAGCAGGGCGTGTTGGGTAGGATGTGTGCGGTGTTTCACAAGGCGACACGGTGGAGTGACCCGGTGGAGAGTCGTCGCGGCCCGCTCAAGAGTGCGGTACCGTCCAACGTCGTGAGCCCTGTACGTCGCTGTTCGCGCACCGCTTGCGGCCGACCCGCCGTCGCGACGCTGACGTACGTCTACGCCGACTCGACCGCGGTCCTCGGCCCGCTCGCGACCTACGCCGAACCCCACTGCTACGACCTGTGCGCCGAGCACTCCGAGCGCCTCACCGCCCCCCGCGGCTGGGAGGTCGTCCGCCTCCTCGACGGCTCCGCTCCCGCACGGCCCAGCGGGGACGATCTGGAAGCGCTCGCCAACGCCGTGCGCGAGGCGGCCCGGCCCCAGCAGCGGGCGGCGCAGGCGGGCGGCGGCGGAGCACGCACCGTGGACCCCATGGAGGTGGCCCGCCGAGGCCATCTGCGGGTCCTGCGTTCCCCGGACAACTGACGCCCCTCCCACCGGCGCACGGCCCCCGAACGCCACCGCACGCGACTCCTCGCCACCCCCGTCAGGGGTTACGGCTGGGAGTCCACATGGTGTCCGCACACCTCGCCCTTACCCCTGACGGGTAGTTTGTGCTCACCCATAGGACTTTCAGGAGGGTTGGCCGTGGCTGGTGATCTGTCGCAGATCGTGAAGGCGTACGACGTACGCGGAGTGGTCCCGGACCAGTGGGACGAGTCGCTGGCCGGCCTCTTCGGCGCCGCCTTCGCCGAGGTGACAGGCGCCGCGGCGATCGTCGTGGGCCACGACATGCGCCCCTCCTCGCCCGGCCTGTCCCGCGCCTTCGCGCGCGGCGCGGCCGACCGCGGGGTGGACGTCACCGAGATCGGCCTGTGCTCCACGGACCAGCTGTACTACGCCTCGGGCGCACTGAACCTCCCCGGCGCGATGTTCACGGCCTCCCACAACCCGGCCCAGTACAACGGCATCAAGATGTGCCGTGCGGGCGCCGCCCCCGTCGGCCAGGACACGGGCCTCACCCAGATCCGCGAACTGGCCGAGCGGTGGCTGGAGTCGGGCGCCCCGGAGCCCGCCGCCGAGCCGGGAACCCTCACCACGCGCGAGACGTTGGACGACTACGCCGCGCACCTGCTCTCCCTCGTCGACCTGGCCTCCATCCGCCCCCTGAAGGTCGTCGTCGACGCGGGCAACGGCATGGGCGGCCACACGGTCCCCACGGTCTTCGCGGGCCTGCCCCTGACCCTCGTCCCGATGTACTTCGAACTGGACGGCACCTTCCCCAACCACGAGGCCAACCCGCTCGACCCGGCCAACATCGTGGACCTGCAGAAGCGGGTCCCGGCGGAGGGCGCCGACCTGGGCATCGCCTTCGACGGCGACGCCGACCGCTGCTTCGTCGTGGACGAGAACGGCAACCCGGTCTCCCCGTCGGCGATCACCGCGCTGGTCGCCGCACGCGAGCTGGCCCGCAACGGCGGCAAGGGCACCGTCATCCACAACCTGATCACGTCCCGCACCGTCCCGGAGGTGGTGAAGGAGAACGGCGGCACCCCGGCCCGCACCCGCGTCGGCCACTCCTTCATCAAGGCGGAGATGGCCCGCTCCGGCGCGATCTTCGGCGGCGAGCACTCCGCCCACTACTACTTCAAGGACTTCTGGAACGCCGACACGGGCATGCTGGCCGCCCTGCACGTCCTGGCGGCGCTCGGTGGTCAGGACGGCCCCCTGTCCGCCCTCGTCGCCCAGTACGACCGTTACGCCGGCTCCGGCGAGATCAACTCCACCGTCGCCGACCAGGCCGCTCGTCTCGCCGCGATCCGCGCCGCCTACGAGGGCCGCGACGGCATCACCCTGGACGACCTGGACGGCCTCACGGTCGCCGCGTCCGACTGGTGGTTCAACGTCCGCCCGTCCAACACGGAGCCGCTTCTGCGCCTGAACGCGGAGGCGAAGGACGAGGCGACGATGAACAAGATCCGCGACGAGGCTCTGGCGATCATCCGGGCCTGAGCCCGGGACAGGGCAGCTGCGCGTCAGGCCCGGACCTGGGGGCTCCATGTCCGGCCCGGGCCTCGGGCCTCCCGCCTGTCCACATCGGGCCCGGACCTCGGGCCTCCCGCCCGCTCACGCCGGCCCGGTCCGCTCGGCCGCCCGAGCCCTCCCCCCGGGAGCTCGCTTCCCGGCCGACCGGGCCGGGACGGGGCCCCGCTGCGCGCGCGAGCGCGAGGGAGGGCGGGCGAAAAACCCGGGGTCCATGGGGCAGCGCCCCCTGGACGGCGCGCGAGGCCCGGCCCAACCCCTCCACCAGCGGTACGCTGACCAGCACATCAGCAAATCCGTATCAGCCCGAAGGGACACCCCATGCCGCTCGAAGCCGGCCTCCTGGAGATCCTCGCCTGCCCGGCCTGCCACGCCCCTCTCAAGGAGCAGGACACCGAGCTGATCTGCGCCGGGCAGGACTGCGGCCTGGCCTATCCCGTCCGCGACGGCATCCCGGTCCTGCTCGTCGACGAGGCCCGCCGCCCCGCGTAAGACGGCCACCACCCTGAGCACAGGGCCGTAGCCCCGCGCACAGGGTCGTCAGTCCCGGATGAAAGGGCCAGTCCCGCACGAGGGGACGTAGAGCCCGCACGAAGGGACGTAGAGCCCCGCGCACAGGGCTCCCCCCGTGACGACGAGGTGCTCACCCCCCGTGACGACGAGGTGCTCACCCCGCGTTCGACCCCCGGTGATCGGAGGCTGCCGCCCATGCTCGACGAATCGCTGCTCGACACCCCGCAGGACCTCGCCGAGGCCGACCGTCGCGGCCTCCTCCGCGGTGCGGCGGAGGCCGGCGCCCGCGTCCGCACCGCCACCCGGCACGCCGCCGAGGCCGGCGTGGGCGATCTCAAGCCCGACGGCCGCCCCCGCGCCGTGCTCATCGCCGGCCCGGGAGCCGCCGCCACCCACACCGCCGACCTGCTCGGCAGCCTGGCCGGCCCCGGCAGTCCCGTCACCCGGCTGGCCCCCACCGGCGTCGCCCCGGCCGCAGGCGCCCTGCGCTGGGAACTCCCGGGCTGGGCCGGCTCCGTCGACCTGCTGCTGATCGCCACCCCGGACGGCACCGAACCCAGCCTCTCCCTGCTCGCCGAGCAGGCCTACCGCCACGGCTGCTCGGTCGCCGCCGTGGCCCCGGCCGGCACCCCGCTCGCCGAGGCGGTGACCGGCGCGCACGGCTTGTTCGTCCCGATGGCGACGGCGCCGTACGACCTTGAAGAGCCCCTCGCCGCGTCCTCGCCCGGCGTCTTCTGGGCCCTGTTCACCCCGCTGCTGGCGCTCCTCGACCGCATCGGCCTGCTCGATGCCGCGCCCGAGGACCTGGAGAAGGTCGCCGACCGTCTGGACCAGATCGCCGAACGCTGCGGCCCGGCCATCGTGACCTACAGCAACCCCGCCAAGACCCTGGCCGCCGAGCTCGCCGACGCGCTGCCCGTCGTATGGACGGAAGGCAGCTCGGCCGGGCCCGCCGGCCGCCGTTTCGCCGCCGCCCTCGCCGAGCTCGCCGGCCGCCCCGCCCTGGTTGCCGAACTCCCCGAGGCGCTCGCCGCCCACAGCGCGCTGCTGGCCGGCCCGCTCGCGGCCAGCGCCGATCCGGACGACTTCTTCCGGGACCGCGTGGAGGAGACGCCCGCGATGCACGCGCGCGTGGTGCTGCTCCGCGACCGCCCGATGGGCGGCCTCACCGCCGCCCCCGCCGCCCGTGACCTGGCCCTCAGCCACGACACCCCGATCAGCGAACTCGAACCGGAGGAGGGCGTCGAACTGGAGACCCTCGCGGAACTGATCGCCATCACGGATTTCGCCGCCGTTTACCTGGCGCTCGCTTCCGGGGCCTGACCTTGCTCAGGGTCGGCCCTCAGGGCCGGCCGACCCGCGCCCATCATGGGTACGGAACCGGCCCCGGCGCCGGCCGAGCAGCGTACGCAGGGAGACAGAGAAACCACATGGACCGCCTCGACAACACCGTCCGCCCCTACGCCTGGGGTTCCCCCACCGCCATCCCGCACCTGCTCGGCGACGAGCCGACCGGCGAACCGCAGGCGGAGATGTGGATGGGCGCGCACCCGGGCGCACCCTCGCGCACCGGGCGCGGGACGCTCCTCGAGGTCATCGAGGCGGATCCGAAGGGCGAACTGGGTGCCGGGACGGTCGCGAAGTTCGGCCCGGGGCTGCCGTTCCTGCTCAAGATCCTCGCCGCCGGCGCCCCCCTCTCCCTCCAGGTGCACCCCAACCTGGAGCAGGCCAAGGAGGGTTACGCCGACGAGGAGCGGCGCGGCATCCCCGTCGGTGCCCCGCACCGCAACTACAAGGACGCCAACCACAAGCCCGAAATGATCTGCGCGCTCACGGAGTTCGACGGCCTGTGCGGCTTCCGTGACCCGGTCCGGGCCGCCGACCTCATGGAAGGCCTCGGCGTCGACTCCCTCAAGCCGTACGTCGACGTGCTGCACGCCCACCCCGAGGACGCGGCCCTGCGCGAGGTGCTCACCGCGATCCTCACCGCCGACCCCGAGGACATGGCCCGCACGGTCGCCGAGACCGCCGCCGCCTGCACCCGTCTCGGCGGCGACTACGCCCCCTACGCGGTCCTCGCCCACCACTACCCGGGCGACCCCGGCGTCATCGCGGGCATGCTCCTCAACCACGTCCGCCTGCAGCCGGGCGAGGCCCTGTTCCTCGGCGCCGGCATCCCGCACGCCTACATCAGCGGCCTCGGCGTCGAGATCATGGCCACCTCCGACAACGTCCTGCGCTGCGGCCTGACCCCCAAGCACATCGACGTCCCCGAACTCCTGCGCGTCGTCCGCTTCGAGGCCGGCGACCCGGGCGTGCTGCGCCCCGAGGCCTCCCCGGACGGCGAGGAGGTCTACGAGACGCCGATCGACGAGTTCCGGCTCTCCCGGTACGTCCTCCCCGAGGGCGCCGCCGCCCACGACCTCACCCTGGACACCCCGCAGATCCTGCTCTGCACGGCCGGTTCCGTCCGGGCGGGCGATCACGAACTCGCCCCCGGCCGGTCGGTCTTCGTCCCGGCGGGCGAGAAGGCCGAGGTGTCCGGCGCGGGCACCGTCTTCCGTGCCACTGTGATCGTATGACCGGGGCTGTGGATACCTGACGCACCGCCGCCCCGGCGGGCTGCAAGAATGACCCACCGGCAAAGCAGGGGCAAAGCCGGGCACACGCCTGGGCGGCGTAGACGTACGAGGGCGAAGGGACAACGCGGACACATGAGCGCGTCAGGCGGTACGAAGGCGATCGTGGCGGCACTCGGCGCCAATCTCGCGATCGCGGCATCGAAGTTCGTGGCGTTCGCGTTCAGCGGCTCCTCGTCGATGCTCGCCGAGGGCGTGCACTCGCTCGCCGACTCCGGCAACCAGTTCCTGCTGCTGATCGGCGGCAAGAAGGCCCAGCGCGAGGCGACCCCGCAGCACCCCTTCGGCTACGGCCGCGAGCGCTACATCTACGCCTTCCTGGTCTCGATCGTCCTCTTCTCGGTCGGCGGCATGTTCGCCATCTACGAGGGCTTCGAGAAGATCAGCCACCCGCACGACGTGGAGCACTGGTACTGGCCGGTGGGTGTCCTCGTCTTCGCGATCATCGCCGAGGGCTTCTCCTTCCGGACCGCCATCAAGGAGTCCAACGAACTGCGCGGCACGCTGTCCTGGTCGCAGTTCATCCGCCGTGCCAAGGCGCCCGAGCTGCCCGTCGTCCTGCTGGAGGACTTCGGCGCGCTCATCGGCCTGGTCCTCGCCCTCGGCGGCGTCGGCCTCGCCCTGCTCACCGGCAACGGCGTCTGGGACGGCGTCGGCACGGTCTGCATCGGTGTCCTGCTCGTCCTGATCGCGCTCGTCCTGGCCGCGGAGACCAAGTCGCTGCTGCTCGGCGAGGCCGCGGGCATCGACGTGGTCAAGCAGATCGAGGCCGCGATCGTCGACGGCGACACGGTCACCGGCGTCATCCACATGCGCACCCTCCACCTCGGCCCGGAGGAACTGCTGATCGCCGCCAAGATCGCCGTGCAACACGACGACACGGCCGCCGAGGTCGCGAACGCCATCAACGCGGCCGAGGCCCGCATCCGCGCCGCCGTCCCCATCGCCCGCGTCATCTACCTCGAACCGGACATCTACAGCGAGGCCGAGGCCGCCAAGGGGCCGGACCCGGAGGCGACCCCGGGCGGCCCGAACCCGCACGCGACCGGCCACTGAGCCCTTGCACGGCCACGGGGCCCGCCGATCGTCCGGCGGGCCCCGTCGTCCGTCGTCCGTCCTCGTCCGTCCTCCCGGCCGGACGCACGTCGTGGTCAGACCGGCTGCACCGGCCACGGCGCGGGCGGCACCTGCGCCGCCTTTCGCCGCCGTACGGCCCACGCCCCGATCCCCAGCCCCATGCCGGTCAGGACGAGGACGCCCCCGAGGAACAGGGCACCGACGAGCAGCGCCGGGTCCGTACGATCGTCCGTCACCCGGCCCTGCACCGCGCCCGCCGACACCGTCCCGCCCTGCTCGTCGAGGTGGAAACGCGAATCCTGAGAGTTCGCGCGGTAATCGCCCAGCAGGAACAGCCGGCCCTTCGGAACCTTCACGTCGTACGGCCTGTGCACGCCGTCGGGGTCGTTGCGGTACACGTATGGCTCCTCGACCGGCTTCCCGTTCACGGTCACCCGCTCCCGCGAGCCCACGGTCGTGCAGCACGCGACCCGGTCACCGCCCACGCCGATGACCCGCTTCATCAGGAGCCCTTCGACACCGTAGGACGGCGGCGCCGTGAACATCACGATGTCGCCCCGCCGCACCTCGCTCCCGTCGACACGCTCCCAGATGATCCGGTCCCCCTGTTCGTACGTCGGCGTCATGCTGCTGCCCGACATGGTCGAGGCTCCGTATGCCGTCCGCAGATGGACGAAAGTGCCGACCGCCAGCGCCAGCCCCAGCAGCCCCACCACGAGCGCCGCGATTCCCAGTCCCCGCCCTCTGCCTGCCATGTCCGTCCTCCCCACGCGGTCCGTCCGCGGCGCGGAGAATAGCGACCCACTGTGAACTCCCCGTGCGGGTGGTGCGGGTGGTGCCTGCGGTGTGTGTGCAGGGCGCGTGGTGCGCGTGGTGCGTGATGTGCGGTGCGTTTGCTGCGCGCGGTGCGTGATGTGCGCGGCGCGCGACGTGTGGTGCGTTTGGGGTGCGCGGAGCGCGTGGTGCGTGTGGTGGGGGCTGTGCGGGCCTGAGGCTGCCGGGGGCAGACCCGCGCGGCCCCTCCCGTCACCTCATCCGACCTCCCCGAGCACGTCGAGCACGGCCCGCTCGTCCGCTGCCGCCAGCAGCCGCTCCCGGAAGCCGGGGTCCATCAGCTTGCGGGACAGCAGCGCGAGGATCCGCAGATGCTCGTCGCCCGCTGCCGCCTCCGGAACCGCGATCATGAAGACAAGCCGGGCCTTCGTACCGTCCAGCGACCCCCACTCGACGCCCCGGTCCGACCGCGCGAACCCGACGACCGGTGCGGTCACCGCGTCCGTCTTCGCATGCGGGATCGCGATCTCCTCACCGAGCCCGGTCGTCCCCTGCTCCTCGCGCCGCAGCGCGACCGCCACCAGTTCCTCGACATCGGTGACCCGCCCGCTGCGGCTCAGCAGCTGCGCCATCTCCCGGATCGCGGCCTCCTTGCCGTCCGCGGCGAGGGCGGTCCTGACCGTCCGCTCCGTGAGGTGCCCGGAGAGCACCTCGGGCATCTCACCGGAGGCACCCGCACCGCCGGCCGCCCCTTCGGCGGACGAGCCATGGGCCACCGGCTCCACGACCGCCGAAGCGGTGGCCGACGGGGCGGCGCCGACCACCGCAGCGGCGCCGACCGTCACGGGCTCGTGCCCGGCCTGGCCGGGAACGACCGCACCGGCCCCGGCCGGCACGGGCTCAAACCCGCCGGGCGACGCGGGACCCCTCCTGCGCTCGGCCACGTCCACCAGCGTCACCGTCGTCAAGGCCGTCACCACCGTGCCGATCGCCACGGCCACGAAGAACATCGGAACGCCGCTCACGGCACCCAGTACCGCCACGATCGGCCCGCCGTGCGGCACCGCGTCCTTCACCCCGGCCAGCCCCGCGACCGCACCGGCCACCGCGCCGCCCAGCATGTTGGCCGGAATCACCTGCGCGGGCCGTGCCGCTGCGAACGGGATGGCTCCCTCGGATATCCCGAAGCAGCCCATGAACAGCGCCGCGAGCCCCGTCTCCCGCTCCTGCTCGGTGTACAGCCGCCTGCGGATCAGCGTGGCCAGGCCCTGCCCCAGCGGCATCACCGGAATGGCGGCCGCGCACATGCCCATCACCGTCTGGTTGCCGCTCGCGATGAGCCCCGCACCGAACAGGAACGCGGTCTTGTTGACCGGCCCGCCCATGTCGAACGAGATCATCAGCCCCAGGATCAGGCCCAGCAGCACCGCACTGGTGCCGGTCATCCCGCCGAGCCAGCTGGTCAGGTGCTCGAACACCCAGGAGATCGGCTTGCCGATGACGTAGATGAAGAACAGTCCGAGCGCCGTCGTCGCCACGATCGGGATGACGATGATCGGCATGACCGGCTGCACGAACTTCGGGACCCGGACCTTCTTGATCCACAGGACCAGATAGCCGGCGAGGAACCCGGTCACGATCGCCCCGATGAAGCCTGCGCCCGCCTTGGAGTCGTAGAGCGCCCCCGTGTTGGCGATCCAGCCGCCGATCATGCCGGGCACCAGGGCCGGCCGGTCGGCTATGGCGTAGGCGATGTATCCGGACAGGATCGGGATCATCAGCTGGAAGCCGATCCCGCCGATCGCGTTCACATGCGCCCAGAAGGTGCCCTCCGGAATCACGTACCCCTTGGCCGTCGCATGGCCGCCCAACGCCAGCGAGACCGCGATCAGCAGACCGCCGACGACCACGAACGGGATCATGTACGAGACGCCGTTCATCAGCGCCTTGTAGACCGCGCTCCGCTCCTTGCCACCGCCCGCCGGGGCCGCCGGTCCGGCGGAAGCCCCGTCGGGCCTGTGCACGGGCGCCGACCGCACCTGCTCGATCAGCCGCTCCGGGTGGTGGATGCCCTCGGCGACCGGGACCGTCAGCACGCGCTTGCCCGCGAAACGGCTCAGGTCGACATCCTTGTCTGCGGCGACGATGATGCCGTCCGCGCTTCTGACATCGTTGTCATCCAGGACGTTCTCGGCTCCGATGGATCCCTGGGTCTCCACCTTCATCTCGATGCCACGGCTCGCCGCCGCCTGCGCGAGCTTCTCCGCCGCCATGTACGTGTGCGCGATGCCGGTCGGGCACGCGGTCACCGCGAGCAGCTTGATCCGCTGCCGCTGGTCATCGCCGCTGCCCGTGGGGGGAGGGCCGGTCGGACTGGTCACGTCGATCTCCTAACGCCGTCGTCACACGAGGCGCCGTCCCGGTCGCCCCGCGAGATCGATCGGAACTCCCGATCACCCTGCATCCTGCAACACCGCGACTCTCGCTCAAAGACGTGAAATTCCCTGTTCATCCTGGTCTGTTGGCTCGTGCCCCATGCTTTCCGGGCACCGGCCCACCGCTTCGATGCCCCCCGTCCGCCCCCGGCCGAGCTCCTCGATCGGCTCGAACTGTCCGGAGGCGGACTGGGGTCGGCGGGGCGCTCCGGTGTAGCTTGGGACAGAGCCAGACGTCGCTGCTGATGGCGGTCGGGCGGTCCTGATGCGGACCGACCGAGGGAGAGAGGGCCTCCGACGGACTGCGCTGCGCGTACGTGGGCATGCCTGTGTCCTCATCTCGGGCACACCTGTGTCCGCCGCCGCGCAGACCAGCCGTACCCACCTCGACCCGATCCCGAGGAGCAGTTCGCAATGACGACTGTCGACAACCGGCAGGACTTCAAGGTCGCCGA